>JANXVS010000177.1 GCA_025351555.1 Pseudomonadota bacterium
ATGTCTGCGAACCGCACCAGCAGCGGCAGTCGCGAGCCTTGCGCGCACGCCGCATCGACAATTTCCGGCAGCGCCAAGGCAGGACCTTCCGCCCCGCGCGGCCGCACCAGCAGCCGACCGGCATCATCCACATCGAAATAGTTTTCGCCCCAGTGCGCGATCGCGTATTGCGCTCGCGCGGCTTCTGCGTTCCACGGAGTCGTCATTGCATTTTCTCCTCGACAACTTCTAGGTGAAACGTCGCAGCGGCGGGCCTTGACGGGAAAAATCCTGGCAGCCGGAAGCCTCATGCGCCGCGGGGCCGGCAGGATGTCCTATTGTACCTTTGTGATTGCTTCCGGCGGAACGGCTACAATCGCGATCCCACATTGCCCATTCGCGCCCACATCATGTCCGTAGAAGAAAATTGGTTCAACGAGCGGCACGACTACTCCGGCTCGTCGATCGGCTTTCGTGTGAAGCAATTACTGCACGCTGAAAAAACCCCGTTCCAGTCGATCGAGATTTACGACACGACGGACTGGGGCAAACTCATGGTGATCGACGGCTGCACCATGGTCACCACGCGCGACAATTTCCTGTATCACGAGATGATGGCGCATCCGGCGCTGTTCACGCATCCGCGTGCCAAACGCGTCGTCATCATCGGCGGCGGCGACTGCGGCACGCTACGCGAAGTGCTCAAGCACGACGAAGTGGAAAGCGCGGTCCAGGTCGAGATCGACGAGCGCGTGACGCGCCTGGCGGAAAAATATTTCCCCGAACTGTGCGAATCCAATTCCGACCCGCGTGCGCAACTGCTGTTCATCGACGGCATCAAATGGATGGCCGAATGCGAGGGCGAGACGCTGGACATTGTGATCGTGGATTCGACCGACCCGATCGGCCCAGCCGAAGGCCTGTTCAACGAGGCGTTCTATCACTGCTGCCTCAAGGCCCTGCGTCCCGGCGGCATCCTCGTGCAACAAAGCGAATCGCCGCTCGCGCACCTGCCCCTGCTCAAGACCATCCGCAATGCGATGAAGGCCGCCGGTTTCCACGCTGTGCGCACGCTGACCTTCCCGCAACCGTGCTACCCCACCGGCTGGTGGAGCAGCACGCTCGCGCGCAAAGGCGTGGATTTATCCACCTTCCGCGAACGCGGCGCAGCAGCCAAGCAATTTTCCACGCGCTACTACAATGCGGAAATGCATAAAGCCGCGCTGGCGATGCCGGAGTTCTTGAAGGAAGCGTTGGGGGAGTAGGATCGCTGCCGATTTCGGCAAATCGCAATCGCGGAGATACTCATGAATCGCCCCCTGCTCACTATCGTCGCTGCCTGCATTACATTCACCACCCACGCCGGCGATCGCATCACCGGCAAGCCCTTCGCGACTCGTTCGGAGGTGCTAGCCACGCACGGCATGGTGGCGACCTCGGTGCCGCTGGCGACCCAGATCGGGCTGGACGTGCTGAAGAAGGGCGGTACCGCGGTGGATGCGGCGATCGCGGCGAATGCGGCGCTCGGCCTGATGGAGCCTGTATCCAACGGCGTCGGCGGCGATCTGTTCGCGATCGTCTGGGATGCGAAGACGAAGAAGCTGTACGGTTACAATGGTTCTGGGCGCTCGCCGAAATCTTTGAGCCTGCAATGGTTCGTCGAGCACAAGTATAAAGATATACCCGCTCAGGGTCCGCTGCCGGTAAACGTGCCCGGCGCGGTCGATGGCTGGTTCGCGCTGCACGACCGCTTCGGCAAGTTGCCGATCAAGGACGATCTGGCCCCGGCGATCCGCTACGCGCGCGAAGGCTTCCCGGTCACGGAATTGATCGCGTTCCACTGGAAGCTCTCGGTTCCCCATCTGAAGAAGTTCCCTGGTTTCGCCGAGCAGATGACGATCGACGGTCACGCACCGGAAAAAGGGGAAATCTGGAAAAATCCCAATTTGGCGAACACGCTGGAAACCATCGCCAACGGCGGTCGCGACGCGTTTTACAAGGGCAAGATCGCCCACATCATCGGCGATTACTTCAAGGCCAACGGCGGCTTCCT
>JANXVS010000191.1 GCA_025351555.1 Pseudomonadota bacterium
TTGGACGCGAGTGCCGGTGACAATGCTGCTGCCACGCGTGACCTGAATCAGGCGAGGGCGTTGCTGCTTGATTTGGGCGCGGACGACAGCGCATTGGCACAACGCATACGGCATGCAAACGGTCAGAGTAATTTTGGCACGGAGGTCGCGACGCGTCCTCTGGATCCTCTGCTGGAACAGGCGCGCGCGATCATCGCCGCTGCGCCTCAACGTTGACAGCGCGCGCAGTAGAACGTCGAACGTTGCCCGAGTACGACGGCACGGATCGGCATGCCACAGACCTTGCACGGTTCGCCGGCGCGGCCATACACGAACAGTTCCTGCTCGAAGTAACCGGGCACACCATCAGGGCTGATGAAGTTACGCAAGGTCGTGCCGCCGCGGGTGATGGCATGGGCGAGAATGCGTTTGACTTCGTCCGCCAGGTGCTGGTAGCGCGCATGCGACACCGAGCCGGCAGCGCGGCGCGGATGAATGCCGGCGGCGAATAGTGCCTCGGCGGCGTAGATATTGCCGACGCCAACCACGATCTTCTGATCCATCAGGAACGCTTTCACCGGCGCGTTGCGACCACGCGACAATTTCCACAAGTGAGCGCCATCGAATTCCGCGTCCAATGGCTCCGGGCCAAGACTCGCGAGCAGCGGATGGATATTTCCCGGCATCTGCCAAAGCAGGCAGCCAAAGCGGCGCGGGTCGGTGTAGCGCAGGATGCGGCCGGAATCCAGGTGCCAGTCGAAATGATCGTGCGCGCCCGGCGGTGTGTCGGGGCTGAGGATGCGCAGCGAGCCGGACATGCCCAGATGCAGCAGCGCGCTGCCGACTTTCGTGTGCGCCAAAAGATACTTTGCGCGCCTTTCCACATTTTCAATTTTCTGGCCCGGCAGCTTGCGCCGCAGCACGGGCGGAATCGGCCAGCGCAGGCGCGGCTGGCGGATGCTGAGCGCAACGACACGATGGCCGATCAGATACGGCGCAATACCGCGGCGGGTGGTTTCGACTTCGGGCAGCTCAGGCATGCACTAATCCTTGTGCGCGTCGGCCGGATTGGCAAGCTCGCTCTCCGGTGCTTCCAGCAGGCGCGCGCTGAATCGGTCCGGCACGCGCAGCAATTCGTCGCCGATACGCACATAGCGATCGTGTTCAATCGGGTCGCCATCGCCGATCGTGATGACGAGATCATCGAGCATCAACGTGATCTGCGCCGGATCGAGGCCGAGTTTCGCCAAATCATAATTGCGCAACGACAGCCGCACGCGCACCGGCGCGCGCGCAATCGCGAGCAGGCGTGCGATGGCATCGGGATTGGCCGGCAAGGCATACGGCTCCAGCATGCGCCAGCCGGAGTCGTCGCGCTCGAACTTGCGTGTGCGGCAACCGGCGCACTTCACTTCAATGCGCTTCACCGTCGCCGGATCGAGCGCGGTCAGCGGTGCCGGCACCAGCTTGCGTTCATGCGCAAGTTCGGCGAACACGGCGGCGGCCAGCAGCGCCGCCAATGCGCCAAGAAAAACCATACTTCCTGTCGTTTTGCGCATTTGCAGACTCAGTTCACGCGCGCCGGCGACGCCACCAGATTACTGCGCCGGCAATCAGCAGCAGCGTTGGTAGGGCGATGAGAAAACCGAAACCAATCACGCCGAGCGCGCCCTGGCCGAGCGTCAATTGCCGGTCCGGCGTGCCCTTGTCCGCTATCTGGATCAGCGCATCGTCCTGCAGCAGCCAGTCGAATACGCGCTGGCCGAATTCGCGGTTGCCGCCGTTGCCTAGGAACGAGTTCGACAGGAAATCACCATCGCCGATGACGGCCACGCGCTGCTCGCGCTTGGCCGGGCTCGGCGACAGCCGCGTCAACGCGAAGCCCAGATCCAGCGGGCCGGGAATTTCGCCTTTGCTGGCGTCGTAGCTGATCGTCGTGGTATCGCCCTGCTTCGGGATCGGCCCGGTCTCGGTCCAGGATTTGGCGCTGGTACGCAGCAGTGGCGTCAGTTGCCACTGCGGGTCGGCGACCGCCGCCAGCGCTGCCGCCTGTGGAAACAGGGTGGTCAGGGAGAAATCGCGGGTGATAATGCTTTGTGGATAAGTGGAAACAGCGACAAAACTCGGATCGCCGATACCGAACGCGGCCGCGCTGGCATCCACGGCAACGCCGGCCAGTACCCGCAGCGACAATGCCTTGGCCAGTGGTTCCAGATCGGCATCCTCACCCGGTTCGATCAGCCACAGCAGGTTGCCGCCGCGCTCGACATAGTCCAACAGCTGCTTTGTGATCTCGGGCGCGATCCGCGCGCGCGGGCCGGCAATCGCCAACAAATCCACATTTTCCGGAATGTGCATACCGGCATCCAGGGTGAGCGCCATCGCGCGCACGCCTTGGGCCTTGAGCAGGGCGCTGAACTGACCCAGATCGGCATTGGCCTGGCCGTCGGGTTTGCGCTCGCCGTCGCCGGACAGAAACGCGACCAGACGTTCGCGCGCGCGCGACAACCGCAGCAGGCTGTTATCGAGTTCGCGTTCGGTCAGAATCTTGAGCTGCTCGCTACGGCCCTTGTAACGGATGATCAGTTCGCCGTTGATCAGGATGCCGGCCTCGCGCGTGGCTGCCGGATCTGCGTCGGGATCGACGAAGGTGAGCGAGATATCCGGCTTGAGGCGCTGATAGCGTGCGATGACATCGGCGATCGCGCCGCGCAGCTCGTTGTCGCGTGGCGCATAAGATGTGATGGCGACCGGGGCATCGAGCTGATGCAGCAAGGCCACGGTGTCGGCGTCAAGGCTGGCGCGCTGCGCGTAGCTGAAGTCGTGCTGCCAGGCAAAGCGCGTGCTCAGAAATGCGAGCATCACTGCGACGACGAGCAGCAGCGTCGTGAACAGCCAATGGCCCAGACGTTCGCGCCAGCTCATGGGTGCGTCCTGATCGCGCCAAGCCGGCGTATCGCCAGCGTCAATGCCACTGCCATCAATAGCGCAAAGTATACAATGTCGACGCTCGCCACGATGCCGTGCATAAACGGTTCCAGATGCGTCGGCAAGGCCAGGTAATTGATGAAGCTGCTGGTCACGCCCTCAAAGCGCGCGCCGGCGTCGAGCATCCACAGCACAAGATTCAGCGCCAGCGCGACGATCGCGGCAACCGTCGACCGCTGTGCATAGCTGGATGCGCACAGCGCCAATGCGGCCAGTGCCGAAGCGAAAAGCGTGAGTCCCAGCGCCGCCGCACCGAGTCGTCCCAGATCCAGCGTCGTGCCGATATCCAGACTCAGCGGCATCGCCAGTGCCAGCGCGATCAGCAGGGCGAAGAAGAGGCACAGGCCAAGGAATTTCCCGAGCACGATGCGCGCATCGCCCACGCCTGAAGCGAGCAGCAGCGGCAAGGTGTTCGACTGGCGTTCGCCGGCGATGGCGCGCATGCCGAGCAGTGGCACGATGAGCAGCAGCAGACTCGCGATCGCGCGCAGCAAAGGCAGTGCGACCAGATCGCCAACGCCGGGAGCACTGGCCATGCCGGCGAGCTTGGGCTGCAGCACCAGAAAAGCCTCCAGCGACAGCAGGAAAAAGTACGCGAGCAAGCCGAGTACGGTCGCCAGCAGCGCCCACGCAAGTGGCTGCGCGAACATCCGGTGCAACTCGTTGCGCGCCAAGACCAGGCTCATGCGGCCTCCCGTGCATGATCAATGCGAGCTTGATCAACGCTGGTTTCATCGGCGCTGGCGATATGCAGGAAGGTTTGCTCCAGGCCCGCGGCGTCGGCGCGCAATTCGTTCAAGCCCCAGCCGTTGGCGACGATCGCCTGCGCCAGTTGTGCCGGCGTGGCGCCAGGCACCAGTCGTACGCGCCACGCGCCGTCTGCCGGTTCTGCGCTTTGTACACAAACGATCGTTTTCCACTTTGCAGCATCGAGCGTGGCGGTCGTGATCACGCGTAGCGCGCCGGATTCATCGAGTTCGTGTAGCGGGCCATCGCGGTGCAGCCGGCCCTGATGCAGGATCGCGACGCGATCGCAGCAGATCTGCACGTCGGGCAGCAGATGGGTGGACAGGATCACCGCATGTTCGCGGCCGAGTTCGCGCACCAGCGTGCGAATATTTGCCGCCTGCACCGGGTCGAGTCCGGATGCCGGTTCGTCGAG
>JANXVS010000156.1 GCA_025351555.1 Pseudomonadota bacterium
CTTGAGGAATACGAACACGCACGCCGGCGCGGTGCGACCATCCTCGCCGAATTCGCCGGCTCCGGGATGACCGCCGATGCCGGCGACATGGTGTTTCCATCCGAAGTGACCATCGCACGCGCGATGCACAACGCACTGATCGATGCGGGGCTCGCAACCGGCGACATCGACTACATCAACGCCCACGGCACCGGCACCCCGGCAAACGATCCGACCGAATCCAAGGCGATCCGCAGCGTATTCGGCGCGCACGCCGACAAGCTTGCCGTGTCCTCGACCAAGTCGATGCACGGACATGCGCTCGGCGCCGCGGGCGCGATCGAACTCGTTGCCGTGATCGGCGCGTTGCGTGATGGCGTGATCCCGCCGACCGCGAATTTCATCGATGCGGACCCGGAATGCGATCTGGACTACGTGCCCAATATTGCCCGCGAGAAACCAGTGCGTGCGGCGCTCAGCAATTCGTTTGCGTTTGGTGGACTCAATGCCGTGGTGGCGTTGAAGCACGCCGAATAATTGTAGGTTGGGCTGAGCGTAGCGATGCCCAACATTGCGACGCGTCGATTGTTGGGGTTCGCAAGCTCACCGCCAACCTACCCGACTGCCGGGATGACGAGCTAGTCAGCTATCATCCGCAACCCTAGCCGCGATCCGCGCGCATGCTAACGTTCCGCTACCTGCAACTCGACGTCTTTCCTGCCTCGCGCGGTGGCGGCAATCCGCTTGGCGTGGTCGTCGATGCGCGTGGTTTGAGCACGGCCGATATGCAGCGATTCGCGGCGTGGACGAACCTCGTCGAAACCACCTTCCTGCTGCCGGCGGAAGATGCCGCCGCGAGCTACCGCCTGCGCATCTTCACGCCGACCGCGGAAATTCCGTTCGCCGGCCACCCGACCGTCGGCAGCGCACACGCCGCGCTCGACAGCGGCTTCGTGCGCGCGCACGAAGGACGATTGATCCAGCAATGCGGCGCGGGATTGCTGCCGATCCGCATTGAGGGCACGGGCGATGCCCGTGAAATCAGCGTGCAAGCGCCGCCCGCGCAAATACTGAGCGAAGGCGTCGAGGATGGGTCATTGCGCGCGGCCTTGGGCTTTCGCGAGCTTGGTTTGTTGCCACCGGCTTTCGTCGAAGGCGGACGCCGCTGGTGGGTGGCCGAACTCGCCGACGAGAACGCCGTGCGTTCGTGGCAACCGAATCACGCTGCGATCCAAGGGCTCGCTCGCGCGGATGCGTGCCTGGGCCTGTGCGTGTTCGCGCGCTGCGCGAACGCCGCCTATGAGTTGGTCGTGCGCGCATTTCCCGCCGGAGCCGGCATCGTCGAAGATCCCGCCTCTGGTGCCGCGAATGGTTTGATTGCCGCGTACATCGCGCAACGCGAACCGCAAGGCCAACTGGCACGCGGTTATCGCGTCAGCCAGGGCCGCGAGATGGGCCACGATGCGGCGATCACCATCCGCATCGATGCCGACAGCGCGGTCTGGGTGGGTGGGCGCACGAACACGATCATCGACGGCGCAGTGACGTGGATGTGAAGCCGCTAGCCGTCACGATGGATGCAACACTCACAGAGTGCGCGCAAGTGCTGCCGCCACCTGTTTTGCTGCATCGAGCGTTGCCGCCACGTCGGCGTGCGTGTGTGCAGTGGAGACAAACAGGTTTTCGTAAGCGCCCGGATGAAACAGCACGCCGCGCGCGAGCATCCCTTCCCACCAGCTTCTGAAGATTTTTTGATCGGCGTGGCGCTCGGCGTCGCGGTAGTTGTGGATCTCCTGCGTGGCGAACCACACCTGCATCAGCGGCCCCAGGCCGACCACATAGGCCGGCAGGCCGGCATCGCGCAAGACCTGGCCGAGGCCGATTCGCAATTCATCAGAGATGGCATCCAGCTGCTGGTACAAACCCGGCGTCGCCAGTTCATCCAGCGCGGCGTTCGCCGCCGCCACTGCGATGCCGTTCGCGGTGTAGGTGCCCGCCATCGACACCGTGCCGTTGGCGACCAGTTCCATGATCTTTGCACTACCACCCAAGGCGGCGACCGGAAAGCCGCCGCCGATGCCCTTCGCAAACACGGATAGATCCGGACGTATGCCCAGTCGACCTTGTGCGCCGCCCAAGCCGAGACGAAAGCCCGTGATGACTTCGTCGAAGATCAGCACGATGCCGTGCTTCTGCGTCAGCTCGCGCATGGCTTGCAGATAACCGGGCTTCGGCAGAATGCAGCCCGTGTTGCACATCACCGGCTCGGTGAGCACGGCGGCGATGTTGTCGCCTTCGCGCTTGATCGTGTCGGCGAGCACCTGCGCGTTGTTCCACGGCAGGATGATCAGATTCTCTTCCACGCCCTTCGGCATGCCCGGGCCTTGCGGCACAGGAACGGGGCGATCATCGGGACCTGCCTTGTCGATGGCCGGGTGCTTGCTCCAGTACACGCCGTCCGAGAAGCCGTGGTACATGCCCTCGAAGCGGATAATCTTGCGCCGGCCGGTGAAGGCGCGCGCCAGGCGCGTGGCATACAGCACCGCCTCGGTACCGGTGTTGCACAAGCGCACCTGATCCACGCTGGGCACGGCGGCGATGATTTTTTCGGCCAGGCGCGCCTCGTCTGCCGTGGGCAACGCGAATACCGTACCGCGCTGCTGAATGAAATCGACCACGGCCTGCGTCACGCGCGCCGGCCTGTGTCCGAAGATCATCGGGCCCAGACCGAGCAAATAGTCGATGTATTCGTTGCCATCCACATCGCGCAGGCGCGAGCCCTGGCCGCTCTCCACGAACAGCGGATAAGGCGTCCACCCCGACCATGTCGCGCGTGCCGTGCTGTTGACGCCGCCGGGAATGACCCGGCATGCGGCCTCGAACAAATTGGCGCTACCAGCCGTGTTGGCGAGTAGTTGGGCGTCAGTGGCAGTCATGGTGATTACCTTCGGTTCGATGATTAGTGTGCTGTTGCATGCGCGGCTGCGCGTTCTCACAAGGCCGGATTGGCTCTGCGGGATGACGATGAAAAATGCGCTGCGGATCAACTCAACCCGATGCCACGCTCGGCAACATCGGCACTACCCGCGGCGCGGCGACCAGTTTACCTTCGATCAATGCGGGCAGAAGGTCGAGCGCATCGGCAAAACCATCGATCGCCGCGTGCGGAATATTCTTGGCAATGCAGTGCGCGATGAGTTTGCCCTTGGCAAAAACGAAATCCGCCGCTTCGGCAACGCAGAAATCCGAAGCGCCATCGCCGATCAGCAAGGTGCGCTTGCGTCCGGACTGCGCAAGCGCTGCGCGCGCGCATTTGCAGGTGCCGCTGGCGACACGGCAAGTCGGGCTGGCGTTTGGAAATTCAAGACTCCACTCGCGGTCCGTAACCTGCCGTAGACGATTCGACGTGACCGGCAAACAATCCAATCCCGCACGACGCAGAATATTGTGGATCGCGTAATCCAGACCATCGCTCAGTATTTCAATCGGCACGCCATGTTTCTGCGCGGCGTCGACGAAGTCCGCGAACGCCGGGTCCAACTCACGTTCGGCCAGGTGTGCGTCGAACTCGTCGTGATCCATGTCGAGCAGGGCAACCTGCCCGGCCATGCAATCGTGAGAATTGATCCGCCCGGCGCGCCAGTCTTCCTCGAGCACTTCCCAGCCGGGACGGCCGAAGCGCTCGAGCAAGGTATCGGTGGTGTCGTCAACGGCAACCGTGCCGTCGAAATCACAAAGGATGGTCCAGTCGGACACGAAAGGTTCCTGCATTTGGGCTCGCAGCTGATCATTATCACAGCAATTCATTAAGGAAACCTACTGCCGCGTGCGGTTTCCGGCCCGGCGTTTGAGGGGATTTTAACGCAACACCGGGATCTTTCTGGCAAAATAGCGGCTTATTTTCCTTGATCAATCCGTACATGTCGAGCCGCACAGCATTTTTCGCGTATACGTCGTGGGACCTTATTCCCTCGCTGATGGGCCTGGGTCACCTGGTCTTCGTGGCTGCGTTGTTTTTCGACTTCCATGCCATGCCATGGGCGCTGTGGATACCACTGACGCTGGTGTATTCCATCAGCATTTCGTGGAGCATCAACTCCATCAGCCACAATTTCATCCACAACCCGTTCTTCACCTCGCCGCGGCTGAACCGGATCTACAGCATCATCCTGTCGATCACCGATGGTTTCTCGCAGGAGTTCTACCACCACGTCCACCTGCGCCACCACGTCGGCAACATGGACCGG
>JANXVS010000299.1 GCA_025351555.1 Pseudomonadota bacterium
CGGAAAAGAAATCGAGCAGTCTGATTGAACGTCGCCCCATGATCGCCTTTCGTTCGTTTAATAGCAGTCTGTATTTTTGAAAAAGCGCGCGGAATACCGGCAGATAAATCCCCATCAGATAGGCGCGCTCACCACGTAGAATCGTGAGCATCGCACCTTCCACAAGCAGCAGCGCCAGATGAACGGGCAGCAACAATTGAATCGCGGGCGTCGGACAAGTCATCACGATCGCGAAAGTCTTGTTTCGCTCCGATAGGGCTCTCCGTCTGAAAGTTGTGGCCAACTTGTCGTCGCGAGCTTTGCCGCCGCCGAAGCTCGCACCCACGCGGTGCCGATAGCCGGATACTCCCAGCACGCGCACTGAATGACCCGAGAGCCTGGCTCGACAACATAGGTAGAGATCTTCGCCAATGCTGCCGAACCACTCGGGAAACCCACCGAGCACATTCCATAGCGTGCGCGGGATCCACAGACACGCGCCGATCACCATTGCCACATCGGCGTGTTGCGGATCGAGATTCGGCACCGGGTTGTAGAACGGATCGAGCAGGTAACCGCGATCGACCAGTTCACCGGATTCCCAGTCGTACTGTGGCAGCGTCAGAATTCCGGCGAGTGATTGTGCGCGTGCGGCTTCCAGCAAGGTCGCGATTGCATCGGGATATAGTGCGGCATCGTTGTTGAGCAGCAGGATGTACTCGCCGCGCGCGTGTGCCACCATGCGGTTGTTGCTGATGCAGAACCCTACATTTTCTTGGCTCGCGAGTAACTCCACTTGCGGGTATTCTTCGCGCAAGAGTTTGATCGAGCCATCGGTCGAGGCATCGTCGTGCACGATGATCTCGAAGGTGATATCCCCCTGCTGTCCGAAAACAGACAAAAGGCAATCGTCCAGCAGCGTGCTGCCGTTGTAGTTGGCGATGCAGATCGAGCAGACCGGGTTGGCTGGCCGGTTCAATGCCGGGTAATGGTCAACCAGTCCCATGTCCGCCTCAGTCCGTCGGGTAGGTTCGTCGTCGGCGACCAACCATACTTGTTTCGAGTTGCGGTTGAATCCATCACGACGCGTTTGGCATCGATCGTCCGTTGCTTCTCGTATATTCGCTTCAATGTTCGTCCGGTCACCACTTCTATTGCGGCGAAGAGTTCATTTAGGCTGATGCCGATACCGCTCGACGCATTCAGCGTGTGCGCGCCGGCATTCATCGGCGTTTCGAGCACAGCAACGCATAGTGCGACAAAGTCCTCGACGAACAAGTAGTCACGGATGGCCGAGCCGTCGCCCCAGACCGTCAGTTCCTCATCTCGTAGAAGTTTCCCAAGCGCCGTAGGGACGACCGCAAAGCCGGCGCGCTCTGTCTGCCCCGGCCCGTAGATATTCGATGGGCGAATGATCGTGGCAATGCCTGCATATTGCGCGCACCACGCCCTAATGAAGTGCTCGGCGGCGGCCTTTCCGGCGCCGTGATAGGAGCGTGGCTCCACTTGCGCTTGTTCATTCGCGGATTCATCGCCCGGCGCCGCATAGAGGCTTCCGCCTGATGAGACATAGATCAGTCCCGATTGCGGGTGGCCTTGCATGGCGACCAACAGCGCCAAGGTCGGTTGCAGGTTCGCCTGCAATTCCAGCATGGGATTGCAGGCGCTGCTGGCGGGCGTCGATGCCGATGCCAAGTGCACAACAGCGCGACTGCGCGCAATCAGGGGGAGAAAGTCTTCCGGCTGTTGCAGGTTGCCGACGTGGGTCTCTACGTTTGTCGATGCGAACTCGACCTTGCTACCGCTTGCGGCGATTACATGCTGGCCGCGAGCGGAGAGAGCACGTGTCAGGTGACGGCCAATGAATCCACCGGCGCCGAGGATAAGGACGGACTCACGCATGCATTTCGTTTCCGAGCAATTGCCGGTAGATGCGGATGTACCGGTTGGCACAATCGTCCCATGTGCCGATCTGTTTGTCCGCCCAACGCCGGGCTGCTGTGCTGAAGCGCTGATTGGTGGCCGCATCTTCAAGCGTACTCAGAGCATCACCATAAGTCTGCGGAGAATTACACAACGCGCCGGTTTCACCGTCGACGACGGTCATCGCGTGCGCGGGCATGCGTGAGGCTATGATGGGTAAACCTGCAGCCATGGCTTCGAGCATTACCTGCGGTCGGCCCTCCGCGTGTCGACTCAACGTGATAAGGCCGCAAGCGCGTGGGAACCATTCCGTCGCAAGCTGCTCGGAGGTTGCCGCACCGTGGTAATGGATCCAGTTGGGGAGGTTGGTGGGTTCCTGCATCGGGCCGAACAAATGCAATTGACGATGGCAATTGCGGAATAATGGTTGCGACCACTCGAAAAGTGGGCCAAGTTTGGCGTCGGTAAGGCGTGTCACCGCGAGCCAGATGGGCTTCTCCCACGATGGTGTCCGGTTGATGGTATACCAACTGGGATCGATGCCGAAGGAGACGGGGATTACTTGAGCCAGATCGCCGAATGCGGCTTCGATCGGTGCCTGCATCCATGCCGCGTTCGGACAGATCGCGACGCTGCGATGGCGCATGACCCGGCGCAGCAGACTTTTCATCAGAGGCAGACGCAGCAGCTTGAGGTCGTTGCCGAGTACACTGATCAGTACCGGGATGCGATTGTCCGGAAGCGGCAGAGCGCATTGCAGCCAATTGATGTGGTAAATATCCACTGCGCCTTCGCGGCGGTAGGCGGCGCGAAGCATCCGTAACAGGGTCAGCGGCGCGAACAACGTAGCCAGCCGCCAATTGCGCATCATGTGCGAAATGCCGCCGGTGGCCATCATGCGCGCCAGCCATGCCGCTTCGGCAGGAAGCATCACGGATTCCACGCCGGCAGGCAGGTCCCCCGGTGGAGCCCACAGCCGTAGTTCGATGCCATCCGCACGGGCGAGAGCTGCCGCCAGGTGACGAATGAATATCCCACGCCAATCGGCAGCATCGCGCGGATACGATGTGCTTGCCATCAGCACATGGATCGGTCGCTGGCTCGTCATTGGCTGATTTGTCGCTGCAAGGCGTCGATTTCCTTGTCGTACATCCCCACTTGGTTGAGTTGCGTGGCCGCGTCGAGATATTCCCCGGCCTTGTCAGGTTGTTTCACGGCCAGCGCAATCTTCGCCAGGTTGAGTTGAAAGTAGGGATTCTTCGGATCCTCGGCGGCAGCGGCCAGCGTCCAACTGATCGCGCCTTGCTGGTCGTGGACGATATTGAACTGATAGGCGCCGTAATTGTTCATGATCATCGCACGCACCTTCGGGGGAAAGTGTGGATTGGCGAGCGCAGCATCGACCAATTGCGACATGTTGTCGGGCGTGAGCATCAACGAAGTTTCCGATGCACGAACCAGCAGATCGAGAAAAGCATTGGCCTGCGTGTAGCTGGGCACCCTGCGCAGGCGTTCGGCAAGCTCGGAGATTGCTGCCGGCGCGATGGGTTCGTGCTGGGCGCGGATCAGCAGCGTCTCCGTTACCGGATGGATCTGGTTCTCGTCGAGACTTGCCGATTGGCGAAAATACGGTAGTGCCGCCTGCTCGGCGGGCCCGCGTTGGCCATTGGCAGCGCCTGTGACGATCAGTGCCCGCCCGGCTTCGTATTGCGCGCGCGAGGAGGCGGGGTGATGGCGCGCTTCGCTCATGGCCAGCACCAGCGGATCACCCCAGGTTGCCGCGCGCACGGCGGTGAGGCCGGTGACGATGAGCAGCAGTACGGCGACGCCTGCGCCCACAGCGCGTGCGGGCCAGCGCGCAGGCACGAATTGCGCGCAGGCGCACACCACTCCGAGCAATAGGCCGGCCATCGGCAGGTACTGGCGGTGCTCGAACACGAGTTCGAGCGGCAGGATGGTCGACTCCATCGCATGGCCGACCAGGAACCACGCGATCGCAAATGCAAATCCGGGAACTGTCCTGTGCAGTTTTATGGCAGCGCCGGCGAGCACCAGCAGGAAGCTGATTGCCAACACCGTAGATGGTGGGTCGAACAGGCCATGCGAAAGGCGGATGTCGTCGTGATAGAACCCCATCCAGGCCGGATTCGGCACGAAGGTCCAC
>JANXVS010000310.1 GCA_025351555.1 Pseudomonadota bacterium
GGTGTCGGCGGGGTCGCGCGGCGCCGTCACCTTGTGGCAGGTGGTGCAGGCGCGTCCCGTGAACAGGCTCTCGGTCACGCTGCGCGCCTGTTCGCGCGCCCAAGCAAGCGCCTCCTGTTGCTGCTGCTGTGACAGCGGCGGCGAACCGGGACGACGACGCTCCTGCACGATCACCGGCGATTTCGCATCCTGATAGCCGCCTTCCAGCGCTACGCGTGAGTAATACTCGTTGAGCGTGAAGATGACCTCGTTGACCTTGCCGTGCGGTACTTCGCGATCCGGTGCGAGCGTGTCGAAGCCGAGCGTGTGGCAGTCATGGCACATGGTTTCGAATTTCACCGGACGCATTTTCGCGCCGCCGGCATCCGGCACATGGCAATTGGCGCAATCGAGCACGCGATGGCCCTTCGGCGCATTCAGGCCCTCGGCTCTGAGGTGCTTAAGGTGATTGAACTTGAGTCCAGAATTTTCCTGAAGCTCGGCAGCGTACGTCACCCGGTTCGGCGTGAATTTGCCGTCGGCGTCCCAGGCCGGCAGATCAATCTTGAATTGTGGGTGTGCCGTGCCAAAATCGCGGACGTCCTCGAAGGCGCTGGCGTTCTTGGTGCGCGCTTTCAGATCCGCGTGGCAGTCCGCGCACAGGCGCTGATCGGTACGGATCAGTCCGCGCAGCCCCTGATGATCCTGATGACAGGAACGGCATTCCGCGTTGCCCAGTTGTGGAAGATTGTACTTTGCCGGATCGGCATGAGCGGGTGTGTTCGCGTGGCAGGCCAGACAGGCGCTGTCACGCACGGTCAGGAACGCATGCTGATGGCACTTGGTGCAATCAGCACTGAAAAAATGATGGGCAGCATCGAGCGCGCCTGGATTCCAGCTCGCTGTGCTCGGCAGCGGCGTATGCCGGAGCAACTCGCCGAAACCAGGAACGAAATGGCCGATCATCGGAAGCGCAAGACAAAACACCAGGATCGCCGTGAACATGATCCACGCCGGCCCGCGCTTGCTGAGCTTGGTCTGACTCAAGCGTGTCGGCTTGGCATGCTTGAGCTTTTCCGCGCTTTGTTCGCTTTTATCCAGCGTAGAAACTTCCACGCCGCCGTCGAAATCCTGCGCGGCAGCGAGCAGGGTCAGGCGCGTGTTGCCGATCTCTACCACCGCGCCGGAAGCAGCTGTCGTGACGTAAGTGATTTCGCCGTTGACGCGAATACCGGCCAGGATCAGCGATTCGACCTTGTATTGGCCGCTCGCGAGCAGGGTGATGCGCGCGTGATTGAGCGCGGCACGCAGGTCCGGCAGGAAGATGGCCTGATCGGCGGCACGGCCGATCGTGAGCACATCACCGTAGTGGGTGTCTTCCTCGTAACTGACGGTGCCTTTGCCTTTTTTGAGGACACGGCGGATTAGCCAGCGCATGACGACGGCTCCAGCTTGAGCTTCTTGTAGAGCAAAGCTTCCACTCGACCTTCGGCCGATCGGGTAACTTTTCTTTGCTCGTGCAAAGAAAAGTCACCAAAAGAAAGCACGTTGTTCTGCGCTCGAGGATTTGCCTCGTGCAACTCTGCAATGGCGCGAACCTTCCCAGTCCAAAGGACTGAGCCGGGAAATATGCTGCCGTCAAGTAATTTCTTCGATACGTGAAGCGAGCTTTGATAGCCCTTTGTGCTGCCTCGACGAGCACGTAATTGGGATCTGTGCGGCTTTCCCGAACCTACGTGCGTAAAACCTGGGGTGCCACGCAACGTGCTTTCTTTTTTGGTGACTTTCTTCTTTACACGAGTAAAGAAAAAAGTTACCCACTCCTCCGTAGTAGGAGTGGAAGCTCTGCTTTGTACCCCGTGAAAGGTGATCAAACTCATCGCGATCACCAATAGAAGAACGACGAAACGATGTGTGCAATCAGCGCAGCCAGCAGAGCAAACGACAACGGCACATGGATATACAACCAGATCTCCATCATCGCCTGATACTGCATGTCGCGTGCAACCTTGGTCGCCAGACCCTTCTTGCGCGAAATCAGATCGATCAGCTTGCGCATCGCGTCGCCCTGTTTGTCGGTGGCGCGGCCGGCGAGGAAATCGACCATGGCGAACATCGTCGGCATTTCGGTAGTCTTCATGTCCTGTTTTTTCTCGCGTGCCGCGATCGCCTTGTGCAATGAATCCAGCGCAAGATCCGAGCCGTCGCGTGCGCGCAGTTGCGTCCATACGCCGCCACCCAACTTGGTATTCTCGATCGAGCGCAGGACGACGGCGTGAATCTTCGGGTCGATGCCGTCGGCGAGCGCCAGTGCGTTCAGGTCGATCTCGTTGACTTCTTCCAGCATCGCTTCGCGCGTTGCGCTTTCGCGGTTGCGTGTCATCAGGTTCGGATAGCGCAGATAAACGTAGACGCCAAAAAAACCCGAGAAGATCACGATCAGCATCAGCAGGAAGGCGAGCGTGTGGATGTTCCAGCCGAGCTGGAATCCGGCGTGCAGCAGCACGATCAGGATCAGGCAGGTGCCGAGATAAATATGCGCGGAAAGCCAGCCGCGCAGGGTGCCGACGTTGTTGAGATAGCGACGCTTGCGGATGCCGAAAAACATCAGCCAGACGATCAGCAGGGCGCCGATCGTGCCGAGCGTATAGCCGAGCCAGGTGCCACCGTTCGGCAGCCCGCCCGGATCGTGCCAGATATAGGCGGCGAGCGAGCCGGCGAGCAGGGCCACGCTGATCCACAGATAGCGCGATTTGGCATAGGTCAGGATGGAATCGTGCATGATCTGCCATCAGCGCCGCGATTGTGCGTATGCCGGAAACTCCTCGGGACTGATGCGGATCGCCGCCCCGGTCGGGCACGAGCGCACGCACGCGGGGCCACCGTCTAACCCCTTACACATATCGCATTTTACCGCCTTCTTTCCGGTCGCGACCTTCTTCGCTTTCTTGTCGTAGGGCGCCTCGCCCGGCCCGGGGCCGCTGCCGAGCAGCAGCCATTGCAGCAAGCCCGGTTTTTTCGGCGGCTTGGCCGCCATGTGAATCACGCCATAGGGACAATTGCGTTCGCAGTTGCCGCAGCCGATGCAGTTGTCGGCGATGAACACTTCGCCGTTCGGCGCGCGATGGATGGCGTCGGGCGGGCAGTCCTTCATGCAATGCGGATGTTCGCAGTGGCGGCACGAGGTCGGCACATGCACGTTGGCGAAGGTCGGTCCGGCTTCGCGGTTCAGGCGCGAGTTGCCGCCATGGGTTTCGGCGCAGGCTTTTTCGCAATTGTCGCAACGTACACAAAGTGACTCGTCGATCAGCAGGATGTCAGTCGCTTCACCGGCGCCCTGCGCGAGCAGGAACGAGATGACATCGCCGCCGTCGGGCATGGCCTGCATCGCCAGATTTGCCACCGTGCGTTGGCGGTATTCGGATTGCAGCCGCAGGCGGAGCACCGGGAT
>JANXVS010000319.1 GCA_025351555.1 Pseudomonadota bacterium
ACTCAACAACAAGATCCGCGTCATTCAGCGTCGCGCCTACGGCCTGCGCGATGAACAGTACCTGCGGCTGAAAATCCTCTCGTGCATGCTGCCTGCGCTCTAAAATCTGCCAAAATTGCCCACTCGATTTCCCGAAGAGCCCAATAATTAAAGCCAATCACGCGGTTTCAGGTACTCGGCAAACCGAGCTTCCGCTGATCCCGGCGCCGGCGCGTAGGCGTACTCGAAGCGCACGCGCGGCGGCAGCGACATCAGGATCGACTCGGTGCGCCCGCCGGATTGGAGGCCGAACAGGGTGCCACGGTCGTAGACCAGGTTGAATTCGACATAGCGCCCGCGCCGGTAAAGCTGGAACTCGCGCTCGCGTTCGCCGAACGGTGTACTTTTGCGTTTTTCCACAATGGGAAGATACGCGTTCGCAAAACCGTCGCCAGCGGCGCGCATGAAATCGAAACTGCGCTCGAATCCGTCCGCATTCAAGTCATCGAAAAACAGTCCGCCAATGCCACGCGTCTCGTTGCGGTGCTTGAGGAAGAAATACTCGTCGCACCAGCGCTTGTACTTTGCATACACATCGCCGCCGAACGGCACGCACAGATCGCGCGCGACTGTGTGCCAGTGCACGATGTCTTCATCGAACGGATAGTAAGGCGTGAGATCGAAACCGCCGCCAAACCACCACACGGGTTCGGCGCCCTCCTTGCGCGCCTCGAAATAGCGCACATTCAAATGCGTGGTCGGCACATAGGGATTGCGTGGATGCAACACCAGCGATACGCCGAGCGCCGTCCACGCGCGCCCGGCCAGTTCCGGCCGCTGCGCGGTCGCGGCCTGCGGCAGACGCTCCCCATGCACGCGCGAAAAATTCACCCCGCCCTGCTCGAACACCGCGCCGTCGGTCAGCACGCGCGTGCGGCCGCCGCCACCTTCTGCGCGTTGCCAGGCGTCTTCGCGAAACCGCGCGCGGCCGTCGACGCCTTCGAGTGCGGTGCACAGGCGATCCTGCAAGCCACGCAGGAACGCCTCTACCGCAGCGCCACGCTCAGCATCCGCAATCTGCATGGTTGAATCAGCTGCCGAACACGATGGGCAGCAACAGCGGCAGACGCGAGCGCGACATGGCTATCTCCCAGATATGAATTTTCGATGATGTCGCGGCAATGGTAGCAGTCTGGCACTCCGCATTGCAGCGCTTCGGCACGGGAAACTATACTGGCGCAGTTGCTGCCGCTGTGTCCATCCACTTGCCCTCCCGCATTCCACCGATTGCCGTCACCGCTTTCACCGCCACCTGCGCCGCCGGGCGTGGCGTGGACGCGTTCGCGCACGCGCTGGCGCTGCGAAAAAGTGGACTTGTGGAAAATGATCTTGGCGCCGCACCGTTGCCGTGCTGGATAGGGCGCGTCGATGGCCTGGATGAGATCGTCCTGCCAGCGTCATTCACGCACTGGGACTCGCGCAATAATCGCCTCGCCTGGCTGGGTCTGGGTCAGGACGGCTTTCGCGATCACGCCCTTGCCGCGATCGAACGCTACGGTGCGGCGCGCGTGGCTCTGGTGCTCGGTACCTCGACCACGAGCATCGGCGAAACCGAACGCGCGTATCGCGAGCTCGATGCCGATGGCCACATGGATGAAGTGCAGCGCGCAAGCCGCGTGCATCAGACCCATTCGCTCGGCGCCTTCGTGCAGGAAGCGCTTGGCCTCGCCGGTCCGTGCCTGACGATCGCGACGGCGTGTTCGTCCAGCGCGAAAGTGTTCGCCAGCGCCGAGCGTCTGCTGCATGCGGGACTGGCCGATGCCGCCATCATCGGCGGCGTGGACAGCCTGTGCGGCAGCGTGCTCTACGGCTTCAATTCGCTGGAATTGATATCGCCGCAACCCTGCCGGCCGTTCGATGTCGAACGTCGCGGCCTATCGCTGGGCGAGGCGGCTGGCTTTGCCCTGCTCGAAAGTATCACTGTGGATAAATCTGCGCTCCGCCTGATCGGCTACGGCGAATCGGCCGACGCGCATCACATGTCGGCGCCGCATCCGCTGGGACTTGGCGCGCAGCGCGCGCTTGCCGATGCGCTGGCGCGCGCGGGGTTGGCCCCGGCCGACGTCGATTACATCAACCTGCACGGCACCGCGAGCCGGCAAAACGACGAGATCGAGGCGGCGCTGATCGCGCGCACATTCTCGGCGCAGACCCTGGCCAGCTCGACCAAGGGCTGGAGCGGACATGCGCTGGGCGCGGCTGGCATCGTCGAAGCGGTGGTTGCCTTGCTGGCAATCGAACACGGCTTCGTGCCGGGTACGCTGAATGCGGAAACGCTCGATCCGGCCTGCGGCCCGCAGATCGTCATCGACAATCACGAACGCCGCGTACATGTGGCACTTTCCAATTCCTTCGGCTTTGGTGGCAACAATTGCTGTCTCGCGTTTGCGGCGGCGCCGGCATGAGCGCGCTGGACATCGTCATCGAGGGTATTGGCGTTTGGTCGGCGGAACTGTCGAACTGGGCCGCGAGTTGCGACGTGCTGTGTACCGATGTATTTAGTACAGAAGTGGAGAAAGTTCTAAATGCCACATCGCACCCGGCTCCGAGCCTGCTCGCACCGACAGAGCGCCGACGCGCGCCAGACAGCGTGCTGCTCGCGATCGAGGTGGCGCAGCAAGCGTGCAGCATGGCCGGCCGCGATCCGTGCGAGCTGCCGAATGTGTTCGCTAGCGCCTATGGCGATCTGGCGATCAACGATTATCTTTGCGCCACCCTGGCGCGTTCGCCGCAAGACGTGTCACCGACGAAATTTCACAATTCCGTGCACAACGCGCCCGCCGGGTACTGGTCGATCGCGACCGGCTGCATGGAAAGTTCAACCGCAATCAGCGCCGGCGCGGCAACCTTCGGTGCCGGGCTGCTGGAAGCGGCGCTGCTGGCGCAGCGGGAATCCCGCGCCGTGCTGTTGGCGGCCTACGATATTGCCGCGGTCGGACCGATCGCCGACATCGTGCCCTGCCGCACGGCCTTTGGTGTGGCCCTGGTGCTCGCACCGGCGTCGCCACGCGCGGTCGCACACCTGCGCGTGCAGCCGCAACACGCGGCCACCACCGAACTTGCGTCCGCTGCAGGCGTGTTGCACGCTTGCCATCGTGACAATCCCGCGGCGCGCGGCCTGCCGCTGCTGACGGCACTGGCGCGGCGCGAGCCGCAGACACTGATGCTGGCGGCTGGCGCGTGTGTGAATTTACGCATGGAGATTTCGTTTTGACCCAAGTGAAGGACGCAGCCACTGCGAGCACCACCATGCCGAGCGCGATCGTCGTGATTCCGGCACTGAACGAGGAACGCGCGATCCGCGACGTCGTCATCCAGGCGCTGACGCATTGTGCACAAGTGATTGTTGTGGACGACGGCTCGAATGACCGCACCAGCCAAGTCATCGCCGATTTAGGTGTCGAGTGCATCCGCCACGAGCGGCCGCTGGGCAAAGCACGCGCCTTGGTCGACGGTTTCCGCCGCGCATTGGAACTGCAGTGTGACGGTGTGCTGACGATGGATGGCGACGGCCAGCACGCCGCCGCCGATCTGCCGCGGCTGCTGGCGGCCGCCGCGCACTATCCGCAGCACATCATCATCGGCGCACGCATGCTCTGCCGTGACAATGCGCCGGGCAAGAATCGCGTTGGCCATCAACAGGCCGATTTCTGGGTATCGTGGGCTTGCGGGCAGCGAGTCGTCGACTCGCAGAGCGGCCAGCGCTACTACCCGCGCGCGGTGATGGAACTGGCGCTGCAATTGCCCAACGACGGCTTCGTGTTCGAGAGCGAAATCCTGATCGAGGCGGCGCGGCGCGGCATCCGCACAGTATCTGTGCCGATCGAGGCGCGCTACGCCGATGATCGTCGCGCCAGCCACTTCAAACCTTTCCGCGATGTCCTGCGCATTACGCGGATGATCGCCTGGCGCCTGGCGCGCGCAGGTTTCATGCCGCGCAACTACTGGCGTGCGCGCAACGTGCCGCCGATTATTTTCGACCAGGCATCGAACTGATTCTCAACGCGCCGATCCTCAGCGCGTCAAGAACTTCACCAGAAAATCGGCAATGCCTCGGTACGGCGGCCGCATCAGTTTCATGCTGCTCCAGCGCGCCTGATACAGCACGGGTTTCTGTTTGCTGAAGGTCAGAAATCCCTCGCGACCATGGTAGTGGCCCATACCGGACGGGCCGACGCCGCCGAACGGCAGGTGGTTTTGAGCAATATGCATCACGGTCTCGTTGACGCTGACGCCGCCGGCGATGGTGCGCTCGAGCACGCGCTCGGTGCGCGCCTTGTTCTGGTCGAAATGATAAAGCGCCAGCGGCCGGGGTCGCGCATTGATGTAGTCGATTGCGGCATCGACGGAATCGATCGCGACCAGGGGCAGGATCGGGCCGAAGATTTCGTCCTGCATCAGCGCAAGATCTTCGCGCGCATCGAGCACCAGGGTCGGCGGCAGGATGCGTTTGCCGGCATCGCCCGCGGCCAGTTCGACGATCTGCGCGCCGGCCGCATGCGCCTGGTCGAGATAGCTCTTCAGACGCGAGTATTGAGCATCATTGACGATACTGCTGTAGTCGGGATTCGCAGCAAGGTTCGCATAACGCCGCGAAATATACTTTTTCATTTCCTCCGCAAAGGCAGGAATCATCGTGCGCGGCAGCAATACATAATCCGGCGCGATGCAGGTTTGCCCGGCGTTGAGGAACTTGCCCGCGGCGATGCGATCCACCGCCGTCGCCACCGGATAGTCCGGGGCGATGATCACCGGCGACTTGCCGCCAAGTTCGAGCGTAACCGGCGTCAGGTTCTGCGCGGCGGCGGCCATGACTTTGCGGCCGACCGCAGTCGAGCCGGTGAAGAACAGGTGATCCAGCGGCAACGCGGCGAACGCGGCAGCGACGTCAGGCCCACCGAGCACGGTGGTGGCGCGATCCTGCGGAAACACTTCGGCGATCAAATCCTTCAGCAGTTGCGACGTGCGCGGCGTATGTTCGGACGGCTTGAGCATCACGTGATTGCCCGCGGCAATCGCCACCGCCAGCGGCATCAGCGCCAGATTCACCGGGTAATTCCATGGCGCGATCACGCCGACGACGCCGAGCGGTTGATAACGCACTTCGGTGCGCGCCGGGAAGAACAGGCCATCGGCCGCGGCACACTTGGGGCGCATCCAGCCGCGCAAGTGACGGACTAGATAGTCGATTTCATTGACGACCGTCATGCCGTCGGTCAGCAGCGATTCGTGACGCGAACGCCGGCCGAAATCCGAGCTCATCGCGATCGCGAATTCCTCGATCCTGGCCTTGTAGGCGGCACGCAGGCGCTTCAGATCGGCGATGCGCTGGGTATAGTCCGGCGTCTGGCGCTGATGCGCGGCGCGCAGGCGCGCTAGCAGCCCGTTCAAGTCGATCGGCTTCACGGATATGTCCATGAGCCCAGTGTATCGCTCCAGCGCGAGGCTTGCTTGAAGGCGCAGTGCTACCATGACCCATCCGCGACAACGTCCCCGACAACCGGTTTGCCCTTGTGAATATTCGCCACTACCGCGATCAGTTCCCGCGCCTCGGCGCCGGGGTCTACATCGATCCTGCCGCCGTGCTCATCGGTGATGTCGAACTCGGTGACGACGCCTCGCTGTGGCCATGCACGGTGACGCGCGGCGATGTGAATTTCATCCGCATCGGTGCGCGTACGAACATTCAGGACGGTGCCGTGCTGCATGTCACCCATGCCGGCCCGTATACCGGCGACGGTTTTCCGCTGGTGATTGGCGCGGATGTCACCGTCGGCCACGGCGCGATCCTGCACGCTTGCACGATCGAGGATGCCTGCCTGATCGGCATGCACGCGACCGTGCTCGATGGCGCGCGCGTGTGCCGTCACGGCATGGTCGGCGCTGGCGCCGTGGTGACACCGGGCAAGATCGTCGGCGAAGGCGAGCTGTGGCTCGGCAATCCGGCGCGCTGCGTGCGCAAACTGGACGAGAAGCAGGTCGAGCAGCTTTACTACTCGGCGCAACATTATGTGCGCTTGAAGAATGACTATATGGCCGCGTCGACTGTGGCGATCAAGCTGGCGCGCTAGCGGTTTCCAGTTGCGCGAGATTCCGCAGCGCGTCGTCGCGACTGCTGCCGCACATCGCCAACTGCGGCCGCAATCGCCGGCAGACTTCCGGACGCTCGGGCTTGCCGAACAATGCACACAAGTTCGCTTCGGTTAATTGTATACAACGCACCCCAGCGGGTTTTCCCCATGGCATTCCGGGAATCGGCGACGAGATCGACGGCGCGATGCAGCAGGCGCCGCAGCCGAGACGGCAGTCCATCGCAGTCAATCCGTCGCGCGCAGCGGCATTTCGGCGCGCAGCTGTGCGTACACGGCATCGGTTTCCGGGCGCACGCCGTGCCAGATCGCGAATGCTTCGGCAGCCTGCTCGACAAGCATGCCCAAACCATCCAGCGCCTGCCCCGCACGCGCGGCACGCGCCCACGCGAGGAAGGCGAAGGCTGCGGCGCCGTAGGAAAGGTCATAACAAAGCGCACGCGGCGCGACGAGCGTGAATGGCAGATCCAGCGTGCTGCGATCGTGTCCGGCCGAAGTGGCGTTGACGATCAGCTCGAAGCTGCCGAGATTGGGCAGATCATCCCAGTAACGTGTGTGGACGCGCTCGGGATCGCCGATCGCATCAGCCAACGCATCGGCGCGCTCGGGCGTGCGATTGACGATCACCAACTGCTCGGTGCCAGCATCGAGCAAGGCGAACGCGGCCGCGAACGCGGCGC
>JANXVS010000327.1 GCA_025351555.1 Pseudomonadota bacterium
GTTGGCTGCGCGCGATGCGGCGCAGCTCCTGATAGACCAGCGCGAATAATGCGTCGGGTGCCGGATCGGATCGAATCTTGGCTGCGCCTACCATACGGCAACCCTAGCACGGGCGTCCCTTGATATGCTGCGACTCGCCCAGACCTTTCGGGCTTCGCCAACGCAGGAAGACTCTCGTGCCCGATTCGCCCCACGTATTCGATGCCACGGAAACCACCTTCGAAACCGATGTCATCCAGGCGTCGCTGACGACGCCGGTGCTGGTGGATTTCTGGGCGCCGTGGTGCGGCCCGTGCAAGACGCTCGGGCCGATCCTGGAAAAAATCGTCGCCAGCTACAACGGCGCAGTGAAATTGGCGAAAGTCGATACCGATGCGCAGGGACAGCTCGCCGCTGCCTTCGGCATCCGCAGCCTGCCAACCGTGGTGCTGGTGAAAGATGGCCAGATGATCGACGGCTTCATGGGCGCTTTGCCCGAACCTGCCATTCGCGAATTCCTGCAAAAGCACATTGTGGCAAATGCGGCAATTGAGGAAAAAGATACTCCGCCCACCGCAGCACCCATCGAAACGCCGGAACAAGCCATCGCCCGCCTGCAGCAGGAAATCGCCGCAGCGCCGGAGAAACCCGAGATCAAACTCGATCTTGCAATCGCCTACCTGCGCGCGGGGCTGGCCGACGCGGCGCAAACCGAACTCGACGCCCTGCCAGCGAATCTGTCCGAGGACACCAGAGCCAAACGTCTGCGCAATCAACTCGATTTTGCGCGTTCGCTCAAGGACGCACCCGACATCACCACCCTGCGCGCACGCCTGGCGCAGAACCCGGCCGATCATGCTGCACGTGATCTGCTTGGCGTGCGCCTGCTGATCGATGGCGATGCCGCGGCGGGACTGGAAGAATTTCTCCACATTTTGCAAACGCAGCGCGACTGGAACGAAGGTCAGGCAAAGAAACGCCTGATTGCCGCGTTCGGCGTACTCGACGATGAAGATCTGATCGGCACGTACCGGCGCCGGATGGCGTCGCTGCTTTTCTGAGGTCCGGGCAAGTCCATCCTGGACTGGTCAGACCGCGCTTTAGTCCCTCCGCTAACCCAATTCGAGTGCTGCTGCGCGTGATTTGCGGGCAGTGCCTGCACAGGCAAACATACGCAGAACTTGACCTAGGTCAAGATGTCCTCTCGACCATCGTGGTAAATACCGATTGCACCGCAGCTTTCGAACGGGCACGTGCCGTCATTGGGTTGAGATCATCGAGTGTCATCGTCGTCTACGGGAGGAAGTCACTATGAATCGCATCGGGGTCATTTGGATTGCGTGTGGGGTTCTGCTTCTGGCCGGATTTTCCTCGAGCGCATTTGCCAGTTGCTCGAGCACCCTCTCTGGTTCGACGGCAACCGTCACGTGCAACGCGGCTACGGATGATATACAGGTAAGTCAGTTCGATAACGGAGGCGGCACCTACTACTGGTTCCATTTTGGAAGCGGTTTCGGCACTGACAGTGCTGACTGGGACTCGGGCACAGCCGGACAACAGTTTTTGGCTGCCGGCGCAACGACGATCGTCGTCAATCTTGCGGGCGGCGCGCTGACAGTTGGTATATCAACCTTCCGACAGGCCGATGCAATCGTTGGCTCGGTCACCCTAGGCGGCACCTCCGCTTCCCAGGTGACACTCGATTCCACGGAGAGTTCGACCGCAAGCGTCTACAATGTCCCTGGTAACGACTGCGGCGCCAATGTCATCGTCAATTCGATGACGTACAACAACTGCACGTCCTATAGCAAAACTGTGACGATCATCACCGGCACCGCCGCGGACACGGTGAATGTGGTGTCGACGTTCAGCGGGGATACTGTGAATATCGACGGCAACAACGGCGGTGATGTTGTCAATATCACCAATGCCGGCAGCGTGCAGTCGATCTTTGGTCCAGTCAGCGTGACGAATCCCGGCACTTATTCGGGGATCGCCATCGACGATCATGCCGATACGACGGCGCGAACCGCCACGGTGACATCTTCTGGAATCACCGGTCTGGCCCCCGCCAGTATCAGCTGGGCCTGGAAC
>JANXVS010000174.1 GCA_025351555.1 Pseudomonadota bacterium
CGTTGCGCCGCGCTTCGACAGTACACTTGACCACCGATTCGCAATACGTCAAACAGGGCATCGAACAATGGCTGGCGCGCTGGATCGCCAACGGCTGGCGTACCTCGGACAAGAAACCGGTCAAGAATCAGGACTTGTGGGAACGTCTGGCCGCGGCCGCGACTGCGCATCGGGTTGAATGGCATTGGACACGCGGCCATTCCGGGCATGCGGAAAACGAACAAGTCGATAAACTGGCGCGCGATGCAGCGATTGCTGCATCGATGGAGAAGAATTAATGCGGCAAATCGTGCTGGATACCGAAACCACCGGCCTGGAAGTTGGCAAGGGTCATCGCATCATCGAGATTGGCGCGATCGAATTGGCCGAACGCCGGCCAACCGGACGCACGTTCCATCGCTACGTCAACCCGCAGCGGATCATCGACGATGGCGCGCTGGCCGTGCACGGCATCAGCAACGAATTCCTCAACGACAAACCGCTGTTCGCCGAGATTGCACGCGAGTTGATCGATTTTGTTTCCGGCGCCGAGCTGATTATTCATAACGCCGCCTTCGACGTAGCTTTTCTCGATGCGGAACTCGCCCTGGTCGATACTGCATTCGGGCGTGTCACCGACTACGCGCAGGTGCTGGACACACTGCCGCTGGCGCGCGAGAAATACCCTGGGCAGAAAAACAATCTGGACGCACTGTGCAAACGCCTGAACGTCGACAACAGCCATCGCGATCTGCACGGCGCCTTGCTTGACGCGCAGTTGCTGGCCGAAGTGTATCTGGCCATGACCGGCGGTCAGGGCGATCTGGGCTTCGCCAGCGAAAGCATTGCGAGTGCACGCAACCCGGTGGTGCAGGGCATGCGCCCGAGCTTGCGCGTACGCCTGGCGGACGCCGCCGAACTGATGCTGCACGAAGCGCGGCTGGCCCGCCTGGATGCCGCCAGCAAGGGGTCGTGTCTGTGGCGGCGCGAATAATGCGGTCAGGCGTAACAGTCTGCGCGCGGCTGCGGTATGATCCGGCGAGCAATCTGGAAGTTATGCGAGACAGGATGTCTCGCCCGCGAATCAGGCGCGCAGCGCTTGATTCGACGTAGCTTAAGTCGGGTGCGTACCGGACTTGAGCGCGGGCTGACGAGTCCATGATGGACTTGTTCGGACCATTCAAAAATGGGGAGAGTGGCGATGAGAATGCAGTGGTTGGCAATCTTGGTGCTCTGGGCCTCGGCGGCCAGCGCCGGAACGGCGCTCGACGCCATCGACGCGCACAAGCATATGGGCGTGGCGACTTGCAGCAACAGTGTCTGCCACGGCGCCTCGCAACCGTTTCGCGACTCGGACGTGATGCAGAACGAATTCGCCATCTGGCAGGAATTCGATCCGCACGCCAAGGCGTTCCAGATTCTCGAAAAACCCGCATCCAAGGCGATTGCACAAAAACTTGGATTGGGCGATCCGACCCAAGCGAAAGTGTGTTTGGACTGCCACGCGGACAATCAACCGACCGCCAGTCGCGGCGAACGCTTCCAGATTTCCGATGGCGTCGGTTGCGAAGCCTGTCACGGTGGTTCGGAGCTCTGGCTCAGTGCGCACGCGGACCGCAGCGTTACCCACGCCGACAATCTCGGCAAGGGCATGTATGCGACGGAGAACCCGATCAAACGTGCGCAACTGTGCCTGTCGTGTCATATGGGCGAGAAAGATCGCATGATCACGCACCGGATCATGGGTGCCGGCCATCCGCGGCTGTCGTTCGAACTGGATACATTCACCTGGCTGCATCCGCACTACAAGATCGGTGAGAAGTGGACCAAGCGCAAAGGCGACTGGAACGGCGTGCGTGACTGGGCTGTCGGCCAGGGCGTCGCTGCTGAAAACCTACTCGATCTGGTGCTTGATCCGAAAGCAGGCTGGCAAGGCATCTTTCCGGAACTTGTATTGTTCGATTGCCATGCCTGCCACAAGCTGATGCAAGGCAAAAAATGGGGCCCGCGACAGGGCACGGGCTTGGGTCCGGGCGTGGTGCGCCTGAACGATGCCAACCTGATGATGTTCCGTCATGTGCTGGCGCCGGTAGACAAGACTGCTGCGCAACGTGTGTTCGAGCAAACCCGCGCCCTGCACCGTGCGACCACCGAGAGCCGCGAGGCGACCTCGTCCGCCGCGCGCGCCTTGCGCGCGACGCTCGCCGATGCCTTGCCGAAAGTGGCTGCCTACAAC
>JANXVS010000380.1 GCA_025351555.1 Pseudomonadota bacterium
CGACGATCTTCTGCGTGGCGATGCCGGCATGATCGGTGCCGCCCTGCCACAACGTGCGCCGACCGCGCATGCGCTGATAACGCGTCAGCGCATCCATGATCGTCATCTGGAACGCGTGGCCCATGTGCAAAGTACCTGTCACGTTCGGCGGCGGCAGCAGGATGCAATACGGATCACCGTTGCCGTGTGGCTGAAACGCGCCGGATTTTTCCCAGAGCGAATACCACTTCGATTCGAGGAGTTTGGGGTCGAAACTTTTGTCCATGCGTGCCTGGGCCCGCGTGACGCCGGGCTTGATCGAGAAGGGGATAAGCGATTGTACCGGCGCGGCGCGCATCGCCCAAGCGTTTCGGGTAGCATGCTTGAGTCCGGAGTGCGGGCCATAGGGGTAGGGCGAGTGGTGCCTGAAGGCGGTTTCCTGCATGAACTGCGGCGCCGGCATGTAGTCCGCGTAGCGATCGCCTATGCCATCGCTGGCTGGGCGCTGCTGCAGCTTGCGTCGATCGTTTTTCCAGCCTTCGGCGCGCCGGACTGGGTGCTCAAAGCCGTCATCGCTCTTATCGCGATCGGTTTTCCGATCGCGCTGGTTCTCGCGTGGGCGTTTGAGATGACGCCCGAAGGCGTACGCCGCACCGAGCCTGCGCATTCGCCGGAGGCGCATCCACCAGAACAGCGGCGGCAGGTTGGACGCAAGCTGGACTTCGCGATCATCGGGGTGTTGGCGCTGGCGGTTGGCGCTCTTCTGTGGCGCCAAACCGCACAGCGCACGGCATCGCCAGCGGCGCCAGCAGCGATAAGCACCGCCGCGTCGACGAAATCCGTCGCCGTGCTGCCGTTTGAAAACCTCAGCGCGGACAAGGAAAACGAGTACTTCGCCAGCGGCATGCAGGACGAAATTCTGACGCGGCTTGCGAACATTCGTGACCTGAAGGTGATCTCGCGCACGTCAACACAGAAATATGCGAGCCGTCCCGAAAATCTCAAAGTGGTGGCCGCCGAACTCGGCGTGGCTACCCTGCTAGAAGGCAGCGTGCAGCGGGCTGGCGATGCCGTGCACATCAACTTGCAGCTGATCAACGCGCACGACGACAACCACTTGTGGGCGGAAAGTTACGATCGCCAGATCAAGGACATCTTCGGCGTCGAACGCGATGTCGCGACCAAGGTGGCCGACGCGCTGAAAGCGACGTTGTTGCCGGCAGAAGCCGCGCAGGTTGCCAGCGTGCCGACGCAGAACGCGGAAGCCTACGATCTATATCTGCGCGCACTCGCATTCTCCAATCGCGCCAACGATCAATACGGATTGACCAAGGTGGTGATGCCGCAGGCCATCGACTTGTTGCAGCAGGCGTTGGCCAAGGATCCGAAATTCGCACTGGCTGCGGCGCTGCTGGGCCGAGCGCATATGTACGTGTTCTTCTTCAGTCCGGACCGCACCGATGCTCGCCTTTCGGCAGCAAAAGCAGCCGCTGATCAAGCGCTGGCGCTGCAGCCAGATCTTGGCCAAGCGCATTTTGCGCTGGCGTTCTACTGGTATTGGGGTTTTCGCGACTATGCGCGAGCGCAACAAGAGCTGGAGCTTGCGAGCAAAGCCTTGCCGCGCAACGCCGACATCGAAGGCATCGTAGCCGCTGTCGCGCGCCGGCAGGGTAAATGGGAGGAAACGCTCGAAGGATTGCGCCAGGCGCAGGCGTTCGATCCGCGCAATTCCAGCCCCGCATTCGAATTCGGCCAAACCTACGCCACGCTGCGCCGCTATGCGGAAGCCGATCAGGCTTACGCACACGCGGCGGAACTCTCCGCTGATCCGGCGCTCTCGCAGATCCGACGAGCACAAAACATAGCCGTCTGGAAAGGCGATCTGGCACCACTGCGCGCTACGCTGGCGGCGCTGTCGCCGACCAGCGACGCGTACCGTACCAGCCACCCGGCGTTTTTCGACCTTGCCTGGTGGTCACGCGATTACGCGGCCGCGGCGAAGGTCGCCGAGGCCGCTGGTAAGGACATGTGGACGGCTTCCCGGGGCAACTCCGTCTTGCCGGCGCGGTTGCGCCTGGCCTGGGCGTATGCGGCGATGGGCGACGCAGCGAAAGCCAAGGCGCTGTATGCGGACATCCGCGCGGAATACCAAGCCGCCGTGCGCGAACGGCCGGGCGATTGGGACCGGCATATGGCGCTCGGCCTTGCCGCCGCCGGCCTCGGAGAAAAGGATGAGGCAATCGGTGAAGGGCGGCGCGCTACCGAATTATTGCCGATCAGCCGCGATGCTTTCGCCGGACCCGAATTCGTGCTCTATCTTGCGGAAATTTATGTGCGCGTCGGCGAGCACGATCAGGCCATTGCGTTGCTGCAACAACTGATGGCAATTCCGGCGGGCCTGGCCATGTCGCCGGCTTTGCTGCGGCTGGATCCGGTCTGGGACCCACTGCGCGGCGATGCGCGGTTTCAGAAACTGGCGAACGAGGACGAACCGGCCGGCGTTGCAACGACAAAGCCCTGACACGCTTACATGTCGTGTTTGGCAACCACGAACCCGGCGTGCTGATAGGTTTTCCAGCGTGCGCGCGAACCCGCTCGTTCGCCATCATCCGCCGGAACTACTTCCAGCACGCGCTCAAACAATCCCGGCGCCGGCTCGTCACGCAGATTGATCACCAGCGCACGATCCGCAGTATGCGTCTCGGGCGCGACAATCAGCACGGGCGTGATCGCATCGTCGTCGTCACCGGCGATCTGATGCGGGATGAATGCGGCTTCGTCGAACTCCCACAATTGCTCATCGAGCTGCTCGGCCTGCTCGAACGAACGCGTCAGGATCAGCGTCGATTGACCGTTGTCGAACGCTTTCTTCGCCAGCTCGCAGACCAGCAACAGGGGATCGTCGCGGAAGCGCGGTTTGTCGATCAGGTAGAAGTCGGCGCGGGGCATCAAGCGGCGTCGAGATGGAGTCTTGCGACATTGCGCAAATTCACATTCCGCTTCGCTTGCCACAAATCGTAGTTGTGCTGCATGGCGAGCCAGCTTTCCGGTGAACGGCCCAGCGTCTTGGACAGGCGCAGCGCCATTTCCGGGCTGACACCGCTGCTGCCCTTGAGAATGCGATTGAGCGTCGAGGCCGCGACGTCCAGCTTTTCCGCGAGCTCTCGGCCACTGACATCATGCGGCACAAGATAAACCTCGGTGATGAATTCGCCCGGATGCGGTGGATTGTGCATGCTCATCAGTGATAATCCTCGTAGCCTAGAACGTGGGCGTGGCCGTCCTTAAATGCGAATGTCACGCGCCAGTTGCCGTTGACCCACACCGACCAACGGCCGCGTTCGCTGCCCTTGAGCGGATGCAGGCGCAAGCCGGGAATCTGCATGTCGGCAATCGTGAGCGCAGTATCGAGTGCGGTCAGAATCATGCGCAAGCGTTTCGCATGCGCGGGCTGAATTCCCGCCGTACCGCCAGAATCGAAAAACTTGCGCAGTCCCTTGTGCCGGAACGACTGAATCATGCGTTATTGTAGCGCGTTGCGCGTCACGCAACAAGCGTTGGCTTCAGCCCGCGCGATCCAGTAAATACTGCACCAGCATCGGTACCGGCCGGCCGGTCGCGGAACCCTTGCGGCCTTCTTCCCATGCGGTGCCGGCGATATCCAGATGCGCCCAGCGATAACCTTCTGTGAAGCGCGCAAGAAAGCAGCCGGCGGTGATCGCGCCGGCGTATTTGCCGCCGATGTTCGCGATGTCGGCGTAGCCGGTGTCGAGCTGGCTCTGGTAGTCGTCCCACAGCGGCAGGCGCCAGGCGCGGTCGAGCGAGTTTTCACCGGCAGCGAGCAGTTCATTGGCGAGCGCATCGTCCTTACTCATGAGGCCGGTCGCATGCTTGCCGAGTGCGACCACACAGGCGCCGGTCAGCGTCGCCGCGTCGATTATCACCTGCGGATTATACTTTTGCACAAAGGTCAAGGCGTCGCAAAGTATCAATCTGCCTTCGGCGTCGGTATTGAGCACCTCGACAGTCTGGCCGGACATGGTGGTGACCACGTCGCTCGGGCGCTGCGCCTTGCCACCGGGCATGTTCTCCACTGCCGGCACGACGCAGACAAGGTTAAGCTTGAGTTGCAGCTTCACTGCAGCGAGGAATGCGCCAAGCATGCCGGCGCCGCCGCACATGTCGAATTTCATTTCCTCCATGCCGGCACTGGGCTTGATCGAGATGCCGCCAGTATCGAAGGTGATGCCCTTGCCGACGAAGGCGTAGGGCTTGTCGTTCTCGCCTGCGCCGCGCCATTGCAGGACGATGAGCTGGGGCGGAAACGCTGAGCCTTGCGACACGCCGAGCAGGGCGCCCATGCCGAGCTTGCGCATGTCGGCTTCTTCCAGGATTTCGCAGCTTACGCCGGGGTGATCCTTCGCGATTTTCTGCGCCTGTTCGGCGATGTACGCCGGATTGCAGATGTTTGGCGGCAGATTGCCGAGTTCACGCGCGAAACGCACGCCGTCAGCGATCGCTGCTGCCTGGCTCAGGGCGCCGTTGGCGGTCTCCGCGGCGGCGAATGCGAGCGCTGCGAATTCGGGTGATTTGGATTTCTCGCGTGGTTTGAACGTCGCTGTATACTTGTAAGCTTGTGCATCCGCAGACAATGCGGCGCTGCGCACTTTCCATGCGCCGTCACGGCCTGGCACGTCGACTTCGGTCAGATAAGTCGTTGCGCTTTCCAGCGGCAGGCCTTTGAGCGCGCGTGCCATTTCGGTGCAGGCACGCTGGAAACGCGCGGCGTCGAACTTCTTCTGTTCGCCCAGACCGACCACGAGCACGCGCGGTGCGGCGACGTTCGGCAACGCGAACAGCAAATGGGTTGTTCCGGGTTTGCCGCTGATGTCGCCGGTTTCGATCAGACGCTTGATCGCGCCGCCGGATTTTTCGTCGATGCGCGCGGCCGCACTGCTGAGCATGCGTTCCTCGAACACGCCGACGACGATGCACGGCGCAGTGTTGGTTTCGGGTGACTGCTGGCTCAAGCTGAATTGAAGGGTCATCGGGATTTTCCGGAGCGAAGAAAAAAGGTTGCGGCGGCGACGCAAGCAGGTCATCCCCGCTACACTTGTGCGTCCGCGCTTAAGACAGTTTGAACCCGGTTTGGGCTCAAATCGTGAATTGCGAAGTTTACTGGATTGCAGAACCTGATGCTGCGTATCGTTGACCGCTATCTCGCGCGTGAGCTGCTGGTGAGCTTTCTCGCGGCTACCTTGATCCTGCTGCTGGTGACTGTGGGTGGGACGGTGGCGGACCTGTTGCAGAAGATCGCGCGCGGGCGCATTCCTGCTGATCTGCTGCTGGCCCTGATCGGCCTGCGCATAGTCGATGCCCTCACAGTGCTGGCGCCGCTGGCTGTGTTTCTGGGTGTGCAGATTGCCTACGGCCGGCTCTACCGCGAAAGCGAGATGGCGGTGTTTTCCGCGTCTGGCCTGGCGATGACGGGCCTGCTGCGGCCGCTGATGTTGCTGGCGTTGCCGCTGGCATTCGTGATGGCGCTGATCTCGTTCTGGCTGGCGCCGGCCGCAGTGCGCCAGTCGCAGACCCTGCTGCAGGAAGCCAGCCGCTCGCTGATCGTGGCGGGGCTGGAGCCGGGGCGCTTCGTCGAGCTGCCGAACAACGACGGCGTGATGTACGTCGACTCGATGAACGCCGATGGCACGCAATTCAAGAAAATGTTCGTCGCCAGCGAACGCACGAATACGGACGATGGCACGACCAGGCTCAACGTCATCACGGCGGCCGCTGGCGAACTGTTTCACGATGCCGACGGCAGCGGGCGCTATCTTGGTCTCAACGACGGCTTCCGCGTTGAAGGCGTGATTGGCCACGACAACTACCGTCTGATGCGCTACCAGCGCAACGATATCAAGCTGCAGGACAGCGAGAGCGACAACAATGCCGATTCGGTCAAACGCAGCGCGCCGACTTCGGTGCTCATGACCAGTCAGGACTCGGTGCAGCGCGCCGAACTGCAATGGCGCCTCGCCGCGCCGATTTCGACGCTCGTGTTGATCCTGCTGGCACTGCCGTTGGCGAAATCCAGTCCGCGTGAGCCGCGCTATGCGCGCCTGCTCATCGCGATGCTGGCGTGGATGATCTACAACAGTTGCGTGACCCTCGGGCGTGCATGGATCAGCCAGGGTCGGATGAGTCCGCTGCTCGGCTTCTGGTGGGTGCAGATTCCGACGGCACTGATCGCACTCTTGTTGCTGTGGCGCAGCCAGCAGTTGCCCAAGCCGCGACCGCCGACGGCGCGCGTGTTGGCAGGAATGCGATGATGCTTTTCAAGAAAGTCGACAAGCTCGTCGCTCTCTCGGTGCTCGGCTCGGTGCTGCTGGCCTGGGGTTTTCTGGTCGGCCTGGATGCGCTCAACGCGTTCATCAGTGAGGTGAACGATGTCGGCACCGGCCAGTACACCTTGAGCAAGGCGGTGGTCTATGTCTTGCTGACCGTGCCGCGCCGTAGCTATCAGTTTTTCGGCTACTCGGCCCTGATCGGCGGTCTGCTTGGCATGGGTACGCTGGCGACCAGCGGCGAACTGACCGCGTTGCGCGCCGCGGGTTTGTCCAAATTGCGCATTTGTCTGTCGGTGATTTTCGCGCTCACGGCGCTCACCGCCCTGGTGATGCTGCTGGGCGAGACCATCGGCCCGCGCGGCGAGCAGAAGGCCGAGGCGCTGGCGATGACGGCCAAGGCCAAGGACGTCACCATTGGCAAGGGCGGCAGCCTGTGGGCGCGTGACGGGGCGAATGTGATCAACGCCAAGCACGGGCGCACGCGCGCGACGAAGAATGGCCCAAGCGTCGAATTGCAGGACGTGCGCGTGTTCGAGTTCACCGCGCAGGGTCAGCTTGGCGCGCTGTCGCTGGCAAAGACCGCTACACACAGCGGTGGCGAATGGAGCTTGCACGACGTGCGCCGCACCGAATTTTCCGGCGGTGCAGCGGCCAGTACCACGCAGGCGCAGACGCAATGGAAATCCGCGCTCGACCCGAAGGTGCTGGCGGTGTCGATGATTCACCCGGAATATCTCTCCGCCAGCGACCTGTCGCGCAATATCGACTACATGCAGCGCAACCGGCAGGACGCGTCGAGCTACCAGATCGCCTATTGGGGCCGCATCTTCTATCCGCTGAACGTGCTCGTGCTCGCGTTCTGCGCCGTGCCGTTCGCATTCGGCGCGCTGCGCACGGGCGGACTGGGCAAGCGCCTGTTCATCGGTATGGCGCTGGCGATCAGCTACTACTTCTTCCAGCACGCCGTGGTCAGCATGGGCGCGGTATACAATTTCAATCTGGCCTTGGCCAATGCGCTGCCGTCGTTGTTGCTGGCGGCGCTGGCTTTTGTATATTTCCGACGCTACGCCTGATACGAACTAGCGCGACATTCGCAACACGCATGTGCCTGCGGCGCGGTCGTGCCAGCAGCGCCGCCTGGTATCAAGCAGCGCCCACCAGAATCCGGCACCCAGTGGCGCCAGTGAAACCAGGGCGACTGTGAAGCGCAGCAAGGCACGCGGCACATCGACAGGCGATCCATCGTCACGCACGACGCGCAGCCGCCACGCGCGCATGCCGATGGTCTGGCCGCCGCGCGTCCACGACAGCACGAAGTAGGCGGCAGTGAGCGTCACCACCAACCCCTGCACCAGCAACTTGTGCGCGAGGCGGTGTGGATCGAGCGCGCCGCCAGAAACGAGCAGCGCCAGCAGGCTGGCGACGAACCACAATCCGAGCAATGGCAGTAGATCGTATATCGCGGCAATCAGGCGCAGCCGGAGCGGGGCAGGAATTGTCGCGACAGGGTGATCGTTCATCGATTGAGAGGCTTGAGGATTAGCGCAAGTGACGGCGCAAGCGTCGCCGGTTAGGCTTGGCGTTGCAAGTCCTCATCATGACTGACATGAGCCAAGCCACGAGCAAAGAAGTAAACGTGTCCGATCGCTCGGCGATCGACGCGTTTCTCGAACGCGCCTGGTCGGAGCAGGGACTGGCCGACAATACACTGGCCAGCTATCGGCGCGACTTGGAAGGCACGTCGCGCTGGTTGGCCGCGCACGGGGGCGGGCTTGACGCTTGCACGCGTGAATTGCTTTATCGTTACTTCGCCGAACGCTCGACAAGCGGCGGCACCAGCGGCAAGGGCTACAGCGCACGCTCCAATGCGCGGTTATTATCCACTTTGCGACATTTTTATCGTTTGCGTTTGCGCCAGGGCGCAATCGCGGAAGATCCGACCCTGCTGTTGGACGCGCCGAAGTTGCCGCGGCCGCTGCCGAAGGCGTTGTCGGAAAGCCAAGTCGAGGCGCTGATCCGCGCGCCGGATGTCGACACCTCGCTGGGTTTGCGCGATCGCGCGATGTTCGAGCTGATCTATGCGACCGGCCTACGCGTGAGCGAACTGGTCGGCCTGCGCACGAGCCAAGTGAATCTGCGCCAGGGCGTACTGCGGGTTACCGGCAAGGGCGGCAAGGAGCGCCTGGTACCGCTCGGCGAGGAGGCGCAGGATTGGCTTGAGCGCTACTACGCGCAGGCGCGACCGGCGCTTTTGCGCGGGCGCGCGGTCGACGCGGTTTTCGTCACCAATCGCCGCGCCGGGATGACGCGGCAGATGTTCTGGACCACGGTCAAGCGCCATGCGCTGCACGCTGGCATCGATGCCAAACGCATCTCGCCGCATGTGCTGCGGCATTGCTTTGCCACGCATCTGCTCAATCATGGCGCCGACTTGCGCGCGTTGCAGATGCTGCTGGGGCACAGTTCGTTGTCGACGACGCAGATTTACACCTTGGTGGCACGCGAAGGTCTGAAGCGTTTGCATGAGAAACACCATCCGAGGGGGTGAGGTCGGGTTGCTTGGCGAGCGCTGGGTGCGCGAGCTTAGCAACAGCGTCCGCCCGCGCAGCGGGCGCTGGCGGCGCGCTTGACGTGGCATCGCTTGAAGCGAGCGCACAACAACGTCCGCCCGCATAGCGGGCGCTAACGACACCCCCAATCGGCGTCATCCCGAAGATAAACGGGTTTCCGCACCCGTGCCGCCATGCGACAATGCAATCCCTGCGTCGCCGCACCGGTCTGGTGGGGCACCCCCATCTGTTATCGAGGCGTACCTGATGTTGATGAAATGGCTTATTGCCGCCGTGTTGGCAGGTTTTACTGTGTCGGCGTTGGCCGCCGACGACGCGAACAAGATCGTCACCGATGCGCTGCACAAGCTGGCGCCGACGTCGAAGGTCCAGTCGGTGACGGAATCGGCCGTACCGGGCTTTTACTCGGTCGTGGCCGATGGCCATCCGGTTTTTGTCAGCACCGATGGCAAGTATCTGATCGAAGGTCACGTTTACGATATCGCCGCGCGCCACGATCTGATGGACGATGGCATGAGTGGCGTGCGCAAGCAGGCGCTGGCGAAGATTCCCGCAGAAAAACGCCTGACTTTCGCGCCGCCGAAACCGAAATACACAGTCACCGTGTTCACCGATGTCGATTGCCCGTATTGCAAGCAGTTCCATAAACAGATCGCCGAGTACAACAAGCTGGGTATCGCGGTGGATTACGTGCTGTTTCCGCTCGTCATCCATCCCGGCGCCGACAAGAAAGCGGAGACGGTGTGGTGTTCCAAGGATCGCAACGCGGCGTATACCGAGGCGATGAACAGCCAGACCCTGGCGCCGAAAACCTGCGACAACCCGGTGGCTGAGCTCACCAGTATCGCCATGGGGATGGGCGTGAGCGGCACCCCCGCAATTTTTTCCGCCGATGGCACTCAAGTGGGCGGTTATCTGCCGCCGCAGCAATTGGCGCAGAAACTGGAAGAGCTTGCCAACCTTGCCAAGCCGACCGCCGCGAAATGAACCTAATCGACGGTGACGGGTCTGATCACGACACTTCTGATCACATCACGTTGCCGTCACCTGCAGAGAGAATCGCCATGTTGAACAAGTTCCTGTCCGCCATTGCCCTGATCGCCGTTGTCACGTTTGTAAATGCTTCCGATGCGCATGCGGCCGACACCAGCGAAAAAGCCGTGCGCGACGCGATGCATTCGCTGTTGCCGATGACCAAGGTCGATGAGGTAGTGAAATCTGATCTGCCCGGGTTTTACGAAGTCCTGGTCAGCGGTCAGGTGGTGTATGTCAGCGCCGACGGCAAGTACCTGCTGCAGGGCAATTTATACAATGTGGCACAGAAGAAGGATCTGACTGCCGCGCGTGTTGCAGTGATGCGCGAGCAGGCCGTGCAGAGGCTGCCGGACGAGAAGAAGATGATCTTCGCACCGGAGCATCCGAAGCACACCGTTACTGTATTCACCGATGTCGATTGTCCGTACTGCCGCCAGTTCCACAAGCAGATCGCCGAATACAACAAGGCCGGCATCGCCGTGAACTACGTGTTGTTCCCGCTCGACATCCACCCGGGTGCGGACAAGAAGGCCACCGCGGTATGGTGTGCGGCCGATCGCAAGACCGCCTATACCGCCGCGATGAACGGTCAGGATCCGGGCACCGGCACCTGCGCCAACAGTCCGGTTTCCGAAACCAAGGCGCTGGCAATAGCGATCGGCATCAACGCGACGCCGACCGTACTCGCCGAAGATGGCACCCAGGTCGATCTGGGCAAGGCATCCACGCCAGCGGCAATGGCGGCCGAGCTGGATCGTCTGGCCGCAGCCGCAGCCAAGACTGCTGCGACGCCGGTTGCTTCGCGTTAGGAATCGGCGTACCACAGCGTGCCGGCGTCGCGTTCGCGCCGGCATGCGGCTTTAAGTTAAAATACCGATTCCTTCCGAACGCATCGCCGCGCTCGCCATGATTGTTCTCGACGGGCTGCCGGCCCTTTCTCCATTTCGCCTGGAGCGGCTCAACCGCGAATTGAAGCGTGTCGTGCCGCAGTGCCGGCTGATGGCCGCATGGCATGTGTACTTTGTCGCGGCGCAAGACGACGCGGCCGCGCCCGATCCGGTGCGCCTGGGCGTCGTGCTGCGTGCCAGCACTGCCACCGCGAAAACGGCGACGCTATGGGTAGTGCCGCGCTTGGGTACGATTTCGCCGTGGTCGTCCAAGGCCACCGATATCCTGCACGGCTGCGGATTTCCCGTGCGCCGGGTCGAACGGGCGCTGGCTTGCACGATCGACAAGGCACCCGCAGCGGACAGCAGCGACTGGCAGCGCCTGCTTGCGACGCTGCACGATCCGATGACGCAATCCGTGCTGACTTGCCTGGATCAGGCCGATGCGCTGTTCCGCGCCGGCGCACCGGCGCTGCTACAACGCATCGTGCTTGGCAGTGACGCGGTCGCTGCCCTGAATGCCGCCAATCAGCGTTTGGGCCTGGCGCTGGCAGCCGACGAAATCGATTACCTGGTCGACCGCTACCACGAGCTCGAGCGCGACCCGACCGATGCGGAACTGATGATGTTCGCGCAGGCCAATTCCGAACACTGCCGGCACAAGGTGTTCAACGCTAGCTGGAACATCGACGGCCAAGCGCAGGACAAATCACTGTTCGCGATGATCAAGAACACGCATGCGGTGTCGCCGCAGTTCACCCTGTCGGCCTATCACGACAATGCCGCGGTGATTCAGGGCGACGTCGCCAAGCGCTTCTTCGCTGATGCGCAAAGTGGAAAATACGGCATTGTGGAAGAATCCATACCGTATGCGATCAAGGTCGAGACCCACAACCATCCGACCGCGATTGCGCCGTTTCCGGGTGCCGCCACCGGCGCCGGTGGCGAGATCCGCGACGAGGGCGCAACCGGCCGCGGCGGCAAGCCCAAGGCCGGGTTGACCGGGTTCACCACGTCGTACCTGCGTATCCCCGATTTGCCGCGGCCGTGGGAGAAGGCACGTCCGCTGCCGCCGCGCATGGCCAGCGCGTTCGAGATCATGCGTGACGGCCCGCTTGGCGCGGCCGCGTTCAACAACGAATTCGGCCGGCCCTGCCTGGGCGGTTACTTCCGCACGTTCGAGGCCGA
>JANXVS010000451.1 GCA_025351555.1 Pseudomonadota bacterium
CCGGCGGCGGTGGACGCGCGTCGAACGTGCTGCCGGAGATCATCAGCTCGATCGCCAGAAAAACCTCGCCATTGCGTTCCTCGGTGAAGCCGCATTGGCGCAGGATGCGAAAGGTTTCCTCAACACTGGCGCGCTCGTTGCTGCCGATGCCGGCAGCGAAGGCGGGCACTTCGCGCTGACGCAGATCGTGCGCGGCGGCGAACAGGGCCAGCAGGAACCAATCGCGCAGGCTTAGTGCCGGCACGCCGATCGCATCGATCAGGCGCTCCAGACGCGGACCGAGAATCTCGAAGATATGGCGTTCGTTGTGGTAGTGGTGAAAATCCTTGCCCCAACTGCCGTGGCGGTAGGCAAGCCGGCAGAACGCCATCAGCACGGCGTCTTCCGCCGATTCGGCCGGCGCGGTTGCGGCCGCGATCAGGGGCGCGAAACGCTGGCGCCGATGGGCCAGCAACTCAAGCAATTCCGGACAGCGCTCACGCATCAGGCGTCGCGCGGTAGCGGCGTCGGGCACCATGTGCTCGAACTCGTCCGCGGGAAATTCTTGAGGATATTGAAAAATCACGACCTCGATTGTGATCCGCCTTGCGTTTGGAGTATAGCCCGGACGCCAGCGGAATTTCGATGCTAGAGCAGGCCGCGTTCGGCCAGTGACAAAGGCTTGCCCGCCCCGACAATGAAATGATCCAGCACACGCACCTCGATTAACGCCAGCGCGCGCTTGAGTTCGGCGGTGATGTCGCGATCGGCCTGGCTGGGCTCGGCGACGCCGGAAGGGTGGTTATGGGCGAAAATCACCGCAGCGGCGTTGTGGGCCAGACAGCGCCGCACCACTTCGCGCTGATGCACGCTGGCGCCGTCGATGGAGCCGCGGAACAATTCCTCGAACGCGATCACGCGATGGCGGTTGTCCAGAAACAGGCAAGCGAACACCTCGTACGGATAAGCGGCGATGCGTGCACGCAGGTAATCCGCGCAAGCCGCCGGATGGATGAGTGCATCCGGCCTTTGTAGCTCGCTTGCCAGATAGCGACGGCCCAGTTCCAGTGCCGCGTGCAGGCGACAGGCTTTAACCGCACCGAGTCCGCGCAGTGCGATCAGCGCCGCCGGTTCCAGTTCCAGCAGTGGTTTGAGCCCGCCATGCTGGGACAACAGTTCGCGTCCGAGATCGATCGCGGTTTGTCCGCGTCGCCCGGAGCCGAAAAACAGCGCCAGCAATTCGGCATCCGATAACGCGGATGCGCCGCGTGCCAGCATTTTTTCGCGGGGTCGTTCGTCTTTAGGCCAATCGCGGATCGTCATGGCGCCAGTGTCGCCAGTCACGGCCGCCGCGAACAGCGGGAAAACGCGTGAATTCCGGTAATCTATCGACGTCTGTGCGTGTCGGCGATTTCCTACACGACCGCGTTCCCGGGTCGTAACTTTACAATCGGAGCAGATAACTGTTTAATTTCTACTCGATACTTTCGAGTAGCCCTATGCCGCGTCCCAGCCGTTCAACCGAGATTGACGCGACGTTACTGGATCAGGTTTCGGCTCATCCGGCCGATCTCGTGCGCGTTGTTGCGAAGGCGCTGGTTCTGAGCCGGACCGCGGTGGCGGCGCGCGCGCGCGCGCTTGTCGGCGGGGATTATCTTCAGAAATCCGGCACGACGCGCCCGCAATATCGGATGGGTGGCAATCGGCGAGGCGCATTTGAGCACGCGCTCTCTGGACTCACCGAAGACAGCGTGTGGTCCGGCGACGTCGCTCCGTTGCTCGTCGGATTGCCGCGCAACGTCGTGGACATCTGTCACCATGGGCTGACCGAGATAGCCAACAACGCGATTGATCATTCCGAAGGTCTTGCGTTGCGTGTGTCGGTCGATCGCAATGCGACGCGCGTTCGAATAGTGGTCATCGATGACGGCATCGGGATTTTCCACAAGATCACGCGGGCTCTGGATTTACCCGATGAGCGCCTGGCCCTGTTGGAGCTTTCCAAGGGCAAGTTGACCACCGATGCGAAGCGACATTCGGGCGAAGGTATTTTCTTCACGTCACGCATGTTCGACAGATTCACGATCGCTTCGGGCGGCCTCGTGTTCGACCATGACGCCAGCAACGTACACGACATTCTCGACGAACCGGGTGCGTGCGACGTGGCTCCCGGAACGACGGTGGTCATGGAAATTGGCGCGGATTCTGCGCGGACGCCCAAACAGGTGTTCGATCAGTTTTCGAGCGGCCCCGACGACTACTCGTTCGCCAAGACCGTCGTACCCATGCGCCTGGCCAGAATTGGCGACGACAACCTGGTTGCGCGCTCGCAAGCAAAACGAGTATTGCAGCGCGTGGATCGATTCAGGACGGTGATGTTCGATTTCGAGGGTGTCACAAGCATCGGACAGGCGTTTGCTGACGAGATATTCAGGGTATTCGCAAATTCGCATCCAGCCATCGAGCTCATCGCGATGCACGCGAGTCCCGAGGTGCAGCAGATGGTCAGGCGGGCTGAAGTTGCGCGCGACGAGAATCGGTAGTTGTCGCGGCAACGGGCGCGAGACAACGCCGCATTGCGTGCCGGCAGCGGGGAAAACCCGCGAATTCCGGTAAGCTATCGGCGTCTGTACGTGTCGGCAATTTCCTCCATGACGCAATCATCATGATCGAATCAGCATGATTGAATCAGCGCTACCCAATCTGCGCATCCTGCTAGGCGTCTCTGGCGGCATCGCCGCGTACAAGGCCGCCGAGTTGACTCGGCGCTTGCGCGATGCCGGGGCCGACGTGCGCGTGGTGCTGACGGAGAACGCCGCACGCTTCGTCACCGCGCTGACCTTCCAGGCGCTGTCCGGCCAGCCGGTGCGCGGCGGACTGTGGGACGAAGCTGCGGAAGCGGCGATGGGACATATCGAACTGGCACGCTGGGCGCAGCGCATCCTGATCGCACCGGCCAGCGCCGACCTGATCGCGCGCTTGGCGCACGGGCTGGCCGACGATCTGCTGACCACGCTGTGCCTGGCTAGCACGGCGCCGCTGGCATTGGCGCCGGCGATGAACCAGCAGATGTGGGCGCACGCGGCGACCCAGGCGAATCTGGGCGTTTTGCGTTCGCGTGGCGCGGTGGTACTCGGGCCGGGATCGGGCAGTCAGGCCTGCGGCGACTTCGGTGCCGGGCGGTTGCTCGAAGCTGACGCTATCGTCGCAGAACTGATGGCGTTGCATGGAGGCAAGCTGCTCGCTGGCACGCGCGTACTGGTCAGCGCCGGGCCGACCTTCGAAGACATCGATCCGGTGCGTTATCTGGGCAATCGCAGTTCCGGGCGCATGGGTTTCGCCGTGGCCCAGGCCGCGGCCGAGGCGGGTGCGAGCGTGCAACTGGTTGCCGGCCCGGTGCATCTGCCGACTCCGGCCGGTGTAGCGCGCAGCGATGTGCGAAGCGCGCGCGAAATGCATGCCACAGTCATGCAGCATGTTCCACAATGCGACATCTTTATTTCAGCCGCGGCGGTCGGTGATTACCGGCCCGCGGAAATCGCCGCGCACAAACTGAAGAAAACCGGTGGGGCGCTGGCGCTGACCTTGACCGAGAATCCGGACATCTTGGCTGAAGTCGCGGCATTGAAAAAGCGGCCGTTCCTGGTCGGCTTTGCGGCGGAAACGCAGAATCTGCGAACCTATGCCCGCGCCAAACTGGAGCGCAAGAAGCTCGATCTGATTGCTGCCAACCGCGTCGGCGGCGGTAGTGGCTTCGATGCCGCCGACAACGAATTGCTGCTGCTCTGGCCGGACGGCGAGGAAGCGCTCGCGCGTGGGGCCAAGCTTGATCTGGCGCGTGCGTTAATTGCGCGTATCGCAACGCTGCGCAAGGCAGATCCGGCACGGGCGAAAGGTGCGAAACGATGATCCAGGTCGAGCTGAAAATTCTCGATCCACGCGTGGGACGCGAGATCCCCCTGCCTGCGCCAGCGACGCCGGGTTCAGCCGGGATGGATTTGCGCGCCGTACTCGATGCGCCGCTGACGCTGGAACCCGGCGCAAGCGCGCTGGTCGCGACCGGCATCGCCATCCACATCGGCGATCCGGGCTATTGCGCCATGATCCTGCCGCGCTCGGGGCTGGGCCACAAGCACGGCATCGTGCTCGGCAATCTGGTCGGACTGATCGATGCAGACTATCAGGGGCCGCTGATGATTTCCTGCTGGAACCGCGCGCAAACGGCCTATACCATTGCGCCGGGAGACCGCGTCGCGCAATTGGTGTTCGTGCCGGTCGAGCGCGCGCAGTTTCGCATCGTGGACGAATTCGCCAACAGCCAGCGCGGTGGCGGTGGATTCGGCCATTCCGGCGTCGCGTGAGAATATCGTGCAGCCAACCAACGATCGAGGCGCATCGGCGCAATCATGAATAAACCCGCCACGCGATCGGTTTTGCCGTTCCAGTCAACGCCGCCTGGCGCGGCCGGGCGCTTGCCGCAGCTCATCGCTGCGACCGTGCTGTTGGTCGTGGGCGCGTTCGTGGCCTGGCAGGCGTGGCAGGTCTATAGCCAGAATCGCGGCGCACGCGACGCTGCGACCGTGCGCGATTCTCAGGCGCATGCGCTGGGCGAAACGGTCGCGCAAATCCGGCAGCGTGTGCAGCAGGCGGTCGGCAGCGATGCTGTAAGCGCCGCGCTGGCGCAGCCGGGCGCTGATGCCTACCCTGCCGCCGCTGCCGCGTTGCGCCAGGTTTTGCCAGATCTTGTTGGTGTGGAATTTTATCGCGCCGATATCGGCGATGCGATGGCGCAGGATCTGGCCAAGTTCGGTTATGCCAAGGCGGCTCTGCTGGTGAACGCGCATCGCTTGCAAAGCATGGCCCCGCTGCAGACGTTGCTCGGCCCCGACAAGCAGCGCCTGTTGGCCGCGATGTTGCCGGTAAACCATGCAGGCGTGACGTTGGCTTACGCTTGCGTCGAGCTGCCGCTGGAGACGCTGACCCGAACCTTCCACCAGTCTGGCGTTGCCGGCGTACGCGTGGAATTGCGCCAGGGCAGCGACCACAACGGCCTGCTCGTCGACAGCATCGGCAGTCCCGGGGCAGGCGTTTTCGTGGACGACGCGGGCGCAGCAATTCCGGACAGCGCATTCCGCATTGCCGCAGGGCCAGTCGAGCGATTTATCCTTTTCCCCTATCGCCTCTGGTTGCTGCTGCTGCTGAGCTTGCTTGCTCTGCTCGCGGGTGTTTTCTCGCTGCGCGCCTATCGCATGGGATGGCAACGCGCGCTATGGCAAGTGACACGCGGGTCGGCTACCAGCGAGACGACGCTGGCACAATCGATGACGCAAAGCGCCGATGCCAACGCGAAGGCGGTGCCGCATGTGAAAGCGCAAATACCTGCGCAGCCAGCGCCCGCACCCGATATCGCCGTGGATCGCAGCATATTCCGCGTCTACGACATCCGCGGCGTCGTCGGCAAAACCTTGACCGCGGGTATCGCGCGCGAGATTGGTCGCGCCATCGGCAGCGAAGCCCAGCAGCGTGGACTCAAGGAAATCGCGGTGGCCCGCGACGGCCGCCTGTCCGGTCCGGAGTTGGCCGCCGCCCTGATCGAGGGCTTGCGTGCGGCCGGGTGCGATGTGATCGACATCGGCGCCGCGCCAACGCCGGTTTTGTACTTTGCGACGTATCACCTGAATATCGGTTCCGGGGTAATGGTCACCGGCAGCCACAATCCGCCCGACTACAACGGTTTCAAGATCATGCTGGGTGGCGAAACTCTTTCGGAAGGCGCGATCCAGGATCTGTACGCGCGTATCAGTGAAAGCCGTCTGACCAGCGGCAGCGGCGGCTTGCAGTCGATGAACGTGACCCACGAATACATCGAGCGCATCACCGGCGACGTGATGATCGAGCAAAAGCTCAAGGTCGTTGTCGACTGCGGCAACGGCATTGCCGGCGCGGTGGCGCCCTCAGTGCTCGAAGGCATCGGTTGCGATGTGCAAGGGCTGTATTGCGACGTCGATGGCAAGTTCCCGAACCACCATCCAGACCCGTCCGATCCGGCCAATCTCAGGGATTTGATCCTGTCAGTGAAACAGGTCAACGCCGACATCGGTCTGGCCTTTGACGGCGACGGCGATCGCCTGGGCGTGGTCACGGCCAACGGCGAGATCATCTATCCGGATCGCCTGCTCATGTTGTTCGCCAAGGACGTGCTCACGCGCAATCCCGGCGCCACGATCATCTACGACGTCAAATGCACCGGCAAGCTGCAATCATTGATCCTGCAGGCGGGCGGCAGCCCGATCATGTGGAAAACCGGGCACTCGCTGATCAAATCCAAGATGCGCGAAACCGATGCGGAACTGGCCGGCGAGATGAGCGGACATTTCTTCTTCCGCGAACGCTGGTACGGTTTCGACGACGGCATCTATGCGGCCGCGCGGCTGCTGGAAATTCTCGCGGCTGATCCCGAAGGTCGCACTCCACAGCAGATCTTCGACAGTCTGCCCAAGGGCGTCAGCACGCCGGAGCTGAAGATCCCGATGGTCGAAGGCGAACACTACCGCTTCATCGATAAGTTCAAGGAGAAATCGAGCTTCGAAGGCGCGCGCGTGACCACGCTTGACGGCGTACGCGCGGATTGGCCTGATGGCTGGGGTCTGGTGCGCGCCTCCAACACCACGCCGGTGCTGGTGCTGCGTTTTGATGCCGAAAACGACGCGGCCTTGCTGCGCATCCAGGATGCGTTCCGCAAGCAATTGCTGGGGCTTGACCCGAAGCTTTCCTTGCCGTTCTAACTCAGTGTTGCTGCGATTTGGCGCGCAGTTCGCGGTAGTGAGCCAGTTCGTCGGCGAATTTCTGCGTCAGGCCGGGTTTTTCCTGCTGTTTTCTGGCGATGTAGGCCTTCTGTTTTTCGACGTTCCCGCGCAGTACATCAATCTGCTTTTGCTGTGAAGCTGGTACCGGCTTGCCGTTACGCTCCATATCCGCCGCGTGTGAGAGCATTTCGGTGAGGCTTTTTTCCTGGCTGTCCAGGCTGATCTGGGTCGTACGGATGTTCTGTTCGAGCACGTCCATTTGCGCCTGCTGCGCGCCAATCAGTTCGCGTTCGTCCGGGTAGGCGGCGAGCATTTGCTGATCGTGCGCGGCCTGCTCTTCGGTGGTGTGCTTCTGTGCAGCCTGGCGTGCGGCGGCCTCCTCGTCGGCCTTTGTTTCCTCCGCAGTCTTCGTGCGATCGACGTGCTTGACGACGAGGCCCTGTGAGTTGACTTCATCGTAGCCGAATTGCAACGCTTCGGTTGGTAGGGCGTCGTCGTAGTGCAGATTGCCCTGAGCATCTTTCCATTTGTAGCGATTGTGCGAGCCGCTCTCCGCTGCCAATGCAGCAGTGACGCAGGCGAGCATAAGGGTCGACAGCAGAAGTCCGATTGTGCGCATGATGAGTTCCTCTGCGCGCAGTATAGGCGACCTGGGCTACGCTTCAACAGCAGCGTTTCTCAACAACCATACTTGGCGCGATACGCTTCCAGCCGCTTGCGATGCGGCGCAAGTTCCGGGCGCTCGGCGGCCAGCGCGAGCAACTCGTCAAGGCGGGCGATGGCCACGACCGGCGTGCCGAATTCCGTGGCGATTTCCTGCGCCGCCGACCGCGCACCTTGACCGCGCTCCTGACGGTCGAGCGCGATAAGCACGCCGACCGGCGTGGCGCCGTGGGATCGGATCAGAGCCAGGGATTCGCGGATCGCGGTGCCGGCGCTGATCACATCGTCCACAATCAGCACGCGGCCCTGCAGTGGCGCGCCGATCAGCACGCCGCCTTCGCCATGATCTTTGGCTTCCTTGCGGTTGAACGCCACGGGTAGGTCGCGGCCGTGATCCTGCGCCAGCGCGATCGCGGTAGCGGCCGCCAATGCGATGCCCTTGTAAGCCGGGCCGAACAGCATGTCGAAGCCAATCTGCGACTCCATCGCAGATTGCGCATACGCGTGCCCAAGTGCGGCCAGCGTGCCACCGGTATCAAACAAACCGGCATTGAAGAAGTAAGGGCTGGGGCGTCCGGATTTCAGAGTGAACTCGCCGAAGCGCAACGCATTCTTGCGCAGAGCCAGATCAAGGAATTCGCGTTGGTAGGCGTGCACGGGGCGGGAGGCAAACACTTCTATGAGACGACGCTTGGTATGATCCGGCATCATCCTTGCGTTTGCCAGCCCATGCGTATCATTTCGTTCAACGCCAACGGCATCCGCTCTGCCGCCAGCAAGGGCTTTTTCGACTGGTTGAAACAGCAGAAAGCCGACGTCGTCTGCGTGCAGGAAACCAAGGCGCAGGAGGATCAACTGACCGATCCGATGTTCCGTCCGGATGGTCATCACTGCTTCTATCGCGACGCGACGACGAAGAAAGGTTACAGCGGTGTGGCGATCTATTCGCGACGCGAACCCGACGAAGTGCGCACGGCGTTGGGTTGGGCGCCGTTCGACAAGGAGGGACGTTACATCGAAGCGCGCTACGGCAAGCTCAGCGTGGTGTCCTTGTATGTGCCGTCGGGTTCATCGGGCGAGGAGCGCCAGCAATTCAAGTTCAACGCGATGGAGCGGTTGCAGCCAATCTTCGACGGCTGGCTCAAGAGCGGCCGTGACTACGTGCTGTGTGGCGACTGGAACATCGTGCGCTCGCGCAACGACATCAAGAACTGGACCTCGAACCAGAAAAATTCCGGTTGTCTGCCGGCCGAACGGGCCTGGCTCAACGGCATGATCGCGGATGCCTATGGCGGCGATACCCCCGCGCCGAAGCAGGGCTGGTGCGACAGTTTCCGCGTGTGCAAACCGGATGCGGTCGAATACACGTGGTGGTCGAACCGCGGCGCAGCGCGCGCCAACAATGTCGGTTGGCGCATCGACTACCAGATCACCACGCCGTCGCTGCAAGCCAAGACCTGCTCGATCACTTCGGCACCGCGGTTTTCCGATCATGCGCCGTACGCGGTGGATTACGCGTGAGCAAAACCGATGCGGATGTCAAACCATCCGTGTGGCGGGTGTTCGCGCAGCCCGCGGCCTGGACGATGCTGTTTTTCGGGTTTTCCTCGGGGTTGCCGTTCCTCTTGGTGGCTGGCACGCTCGCTTATTGGCTCAAGGAAAACGCGATCGAGATTCGGGATATCACCATGATTGCCAGTGCCGGCATGACCTACGCGTTCAAATTCCTGTGGGCGCCGCTGCTTGATCACTGGCGGATGCCGGGATTTGCCCGACTCGGCCAGCGCCGTGGCTGGCTCCTGTTTGCACAGCTCGGCGTCGTGCTTGGCTTGTTTGCAATGGCCGCGCTGACTCCCGCGCACCTCTTGCCGTTCGTCGTTGCGACTTTGGTCGTCGCCTTCTTTGGTGCCACTCAGGATATTGCGGTTGACGCCTATCGTATCGAGATTGCGCCATTGAATGCACAAGGCGCACTGGTGGCGACCTACTCGCTCGGGTATCGCGTCGGTTTGATGCTGGCCGGCGCGCTGGCATTGATCCTGGCCGACCATGTTGCTTGGCGTTTCGTCTATTGCACGATGGCGCTGGCCATGGCGATTCCCATGATCGCCACCTTGGTCGCGCGCGAGCCCGAAGTCCGGCACACATTGCCGACGCGATGGCGCGATGCGATGCGCGAGGGAGTCATCGACCCGTTCACAGATTTCTTCCGCCGTTACGGTTGGTCATTGGCCCTGGTGACACTGCTGTTCATTCTGCTGTTCAAGATTCCCGAACAAGCCACGATTGGTGGAGTGATGAGCCCGTTCTACCGCGATATGGGTTTTTCCAAGACGGCGATTGGTGCCATCACCAAGATCTATGGCGTTGCGATAGGTATCGTCGGCGTATTCATCGGCGGCGCGGCGGTCGCACGCTTCGGAATTTGGCGAAGCCTGCTGGTGGCGATTGTGTGTTGTGGTGCCAGCAATCTGCTGTATTTGCTGCTGATCAGCCATCAAGGTGATCTGACCGTGCTTACGGCGGTGATCTCCGTTGAGAACTTCACTCTGGGCTTCCTCGGTCCACCTACGGTAGCGTTTCTGTCGTCCCTGGTGAATCGCCGCCACACCGCCACGCAATACTCGCTGCTCTCCTCGCTTGTGAATCTGCCTGGCAAGATTCTGGGTTTTTTTGCCGGCGGCATCGTGGCTACGACCGGCTATGGCAGCTATTTCGTCATCACCGTTCTGGCGATCGTGCCTGCGACAGCGCTGTGTCTATGGCTCTGGTCGCGTTTTCGGCATCTGGATGAGCCCGATGCGTGTAATCGAACGTAATTGCTGCGAAAATTGACGATGCTGGTTACAGCAGAACGAGCGAAGAAACGTGCCCGACATACTCGTGCGCAACATCGAAGATGCAATCGCTGAGCGGATCAAAGCGATCGCGCGCGAGCGCAATTGGTCGATCAACGAAGTTATCGTGCATCTGCTGCGGCACAGCTTGGGACTGGGCGGCGAAGAGCTCGTGCATCGCGAAATTCAAGATATCGCTGCGCTTGGCGGCACCTGGGGTCCGCGCGAGAGCGCCGCATTCCGCACCGCTCTGGAAGCATTCGAGCAGATCGACGGCAAGCCCCTGTTCGGCGATCCGCCCAAAGGCGGCGATCAAACGCCGAAATAGAGGCCGCCGAGCACGCGCGCACCACGCGCGCCGGTGACTGTGTAGACATTTTCCGCGGCATGCCCAGCCATGCGTTCGCGTGCGAGCCAGGCAAACAGCATCGCCTCGACAAAATCCGGATCGATACCCAGGGTTGCTGTGCTGGCGACTGATGCCGGCGCCAGCGCCGTTGCGATTGCCCCCATCAGCACAGGGTTGTGCACGCCGCCGCCACAGACCAGTACCTCGCGCGCACCGGGCGCATGCGCGTGAACGGCGTCGGCGATGCTGCGCGCGCTTAGCGCGACCAGGG
>JANXVS010000460.1 GCA_025351555.1 Pseudomonadota bacterium
TCGAGGTCAGGAACAACGTCGTGCTTTGGAACGGGGCGCTCATCAAATGCACCGGCTCCAGCATATTGTTGTCGCGCCCGACCGCCAGGCTCTGCGCATCGGCGAGCGCCTGCTGGAAGCGGGACGTTAATTTGTCCATTCGCATCGGAACATCCCAAAACTGGAACGCGGCGCACGCCGCAAGATGGCGTATTCATGCGGCCTGGAAACTCGCGTTTCAAGCCGCCGCGGTGTGTCAGGCGATCCAGATCAAGCTCGCGAAACGCCCACTGCGTGCGCCATCGTGACGATACGAATAAAACCGCGCATCGGCGAACGTGTCGAAAGCACTGCCGTAAACGCTCCAGACTTCCATCGACCGAAGTCGGCGGAGCGCTAGAGTATACAAATCACACGACCAGGGACGGCGCCAAGCGCGTCTTCGGCGTCGCTATGTCCCCCTGGCCGCTTCCGCGGCCTCCGCCTCGGTTCCGCTGCTCATGCACACGCGAACTCAGGAGGCGGCCAGATCGATCGCCGGTCCTGCCTCATCAAGTTCGAACGCTCATCTGCGCACTGCGAAGCGCGAATGATCGCACGCCGCTACCTCGCAGCGGGCAGGCGCGATCGCGCGCGAGCAGTTCGGACCGCAGTGTCGAGCTCACGGGTCGCGCTCGGCCGGCGAGGTCGCGGTTTGGGGACGGCAGTTGCGTCCCAGCGGCGCATCGGCCCGGTCCAGCGCGAGGATCCGGACGCCGATCTGCCAGCGAAGCCGGACCGCTAACAACTCGTCGACGGAGAATCCGTCCGGGACCTTATGCAATACACCACCACCCGCGTCGAGATTCCAGACCTCCACGAACCAGACCGAATCAATGCTTCCCTCGCGCGCCCACGCGCGCACGTTCGGCCAATTCGAGGCAAGCGCATTCGGTGGCAGGCCTGCGTAGCCGAACGCGAGGAAATAGTTGGGGTATTGATCGACGAACAGCGGGCGACAGTGCGGCGCTTGCGTGCGCGCCCACTCGATCGCGGTGTTCTCGCCCACACTCACTAACTGGCGCCGGCCTGTGGAGTCGTTTCTCGCGGCGGGAACGGAAGCCGCCACGGTCAGCGCCGCTAGCGCCGGAGCCAGCCAGTTGGGCCAGTGCCAACGCCGAGCTGTCCAATGCAGCCCGAGCCCAGCCAAGATGCTCATCAAGAGCATCAGCGGTAGACCATAGCGCATGGTGAACGGGTCGGTCAGGTTCCCCCAGGCGTACAAGAAGATCGCCAGCATCGGGAGCACTACCGCCGCGAGCACAGCTTGTTCTACGAGAGTCACCCCGTGGCCGCCGGTGCCCTTCCCGAGCACGCGCGCCAGCGCCAGGACCAGCACTAGCAGGGTAAGCAAGAATCCGAGCGGCTCGATCGCCGACGGCAGCGCGAACAGAGCGAGGGCGTGTCCGACGTTGTCCGCGAAGTAGCCGGACGCGAACGGTTCCACGCCTTTTTCTCCCAAACCGAAATCGAACGCGAGCGCGCGTTGCCAGGCGAACGGCAGGTATAGCACTGGTACCAGGGCCAAGCCCCAGCGCCAGCTCGACTCCGGCCTGCGCGCGCAGACTGCGCTACTAATTGCGAACAAGGCCGCGCCGAACAACACCGACTCGTAGCGCGCCTGGGCCGCGAGCGCGCCGAGCACGGCGACCAGCAGCCAGCGCCGCACGGAGCCCGAGCGCGCCGCCGCCTGAACCGCAAGCCATCCAATGAGAATCAGCACTGCGTTAAGTGGTTCGAATCCCGAACTTGCCCCACACCAGATCAGCACGGGGTGCACCAGCACGAGCAACGCCCCGGCCAGAGCTCCGGGCGCGCCCATATGGCGCCGAAGGCCGGCGTAAGCCAGCGCCGGGATAAGAAGCGTCAGGAGCGCGTTCAAACGCAAACCTTGGGCAGCGGAAAAGCCAAACAGCGCGTGCATGCCGTTCAGCAGGATCGGGAACAGCAGCCCGCGCTTGTCCATATTGGTCGCAAGCATGTGCAACACGCCGCGCGTGTCGTAGTAACCCGCACTCGGCACCAGCGGCAAACCGGTCAAGTGCAGGCCGAACGAGGTCCCGACCAGCGCGGACTCGTCCGCTTGCATGCGCATTTCCGGGTGCACGAGCCTGAGCATGGCGAGGCTTGCGATCAAGAGGATTCCGAGCGCGCCCAGGTCATCCTTGCGCGACTCGGCGCGCAACGCGGAGCGGAGCGCCGGCCACACGTCCGGCAACGCGAGCAGCAGCGCGAAGACCAGGGATAGCTCGACCACGGGCGTACCGAAGTGCAGCCAAAGTTCGATGCGGGTCTCGGGGCGCGCAAGGAATCCCGCGGCCGCCATCGCAAGCGGGGAAGCAACAAGGAGTGCCCACCAAAGCGACGTCCGAACGCGATCAGCAGGCACCGAATCAGACATGTTCACCACTCCCCAAGATCCAGATCAAGGACGTCATGCGCCCGCTCGCGGCGCTGTCTCGCCGCCAGGAATAGAAACGCGCGTCGGCAAACGTATCGAAATCGTCGCCATAAATGTGGGTCACCCCAAGTTTATGCAGCCGCTGTCGCGCCAGAGTATACAAATTGCAATGCCAGTGGCCGTGACGCGTCGGCGCAAATGCAGCGTTCGCGGAATCGGTCTGGGCGACAAACGCGTCGCGTACTTCATCGCCGACTTCGTATGAATCCGGCCCGATCGCCGGGCCCAGCCTCACCAGCAATTTTTCCGGCGATGTGCGCAAGCGACCGATGCACGATTCAACGACACCGCCAGCCAAGCCGCGCCAACCCGCATGTATCGCCGCGACTTCCGAGCCATCCTCCGAGCAGACCAGGATCGGCAGGCAATCGGCAGTCTGGATCGCGAGCACGACGCCGGGCTGCGTGGTGAACGCGGCGTCGGCTTCGGGTTCGCCATCGCAAACCTCCTCCGTCATGCGCCAGCTTCGATCACCATGCACCTGCCGTAACCAGCGCGGCGTCGACGGCAAAGCGAATGCGCGCTCGAGCAGGCCGCGATTGGCGCGCACGATGCCGACATCTTCGCCGCTACGCAGACCCAGATTGAACGCATCGAACGGCGGCTGCGAATTGCCCGGCAGCTGGCGCGTCGTGGTCAAGGCGCAGATCGATGCCGGCGCCGGCCACGTCGGCCTGATCCAAACGGGCATGATCCATGCGCCCACGTCAGCGGCCGAAGAATCGAGCGGCGCTGACATCAGCGCCGGCTCCGTTTCGCTTCCGCCTCGGCATGCGCCACCGCATCCGCG
>JANXVS010000183.1 GCA_025351555.1 Pseudomonadota bacterium
GATTTCCTGGCCCGTCACAACATTCCGACCGCACGTTACGCCGCGTTCACCGAACTACCACCGGCACTGGCGTATGTACGCCGTCACGGCGCGCCGATCGTGATCAAGGCCGACGGCCTGGCCGCCGGCAAGGGCGTGGTCGTGGCCTTGACTCCGGCCGATGCCGAACAGGCACTGCACGACATGCTCGGCGCGCGCGTACTCGGCGATGCTTCGGCACGTGTCGTGATCGAGGAATTTCTCGAAGGCGAAGAGGCCAGCTACATCGTGTTGTGCGATGGCAGGCACGCGCTTGCGCTGGCAACGAGTCAGGATCACAAGCGCCGCGACGATGGCGACTTCGGCCCGAATACCGGCGGCATGGGTGCGTATTCGCCGGCACCGGTGGTGACGCCCGAGATCGACCGGCGCGTGCTCGCACAAATCATCGAGCCGACCCTGGCCGGCATGGCCGCCGAGGGCGCGCCCTTCATCGGGTTTCTGTATGCCGGCCTCATGATCGGCCGCGACGGCATACCGCGCGTGATCGAGTTCAACGTGCGGCTGGGCGATCCGGAAACCCAGCCGATCCTGATGCGGCTCAAGTCCGACCTGCTTGATCTCATCGACGCCGCGCTGGACGGCCGCCTGAATCGCATCAGCGTGTCTTGGGATCCGCGTCCGGCGCTAGGCGTGGTACTGGCCGCGCAAGGCTATCCCGGCACCGTGCGCACCGGCGATGCCGTGAGCGGTCACGATGCGCCATTCGGCCCCGGAATCAAGGTGTTCCATGCCGGTACAAAAGTCGAAAATGGGAACGTGCTTACCTGTGGAGGCCGTGTGCTGACCGTGTGCTCGCTGGGCGCCGATCTCGTGGCGGCACAGGCGCGCGCCTATGCGGCCGTGGGGCACATTCGCTACGCCGGCATGTTCTATCGTCGCGACATCGGCTATCGGGCGGTGATGCGGAGCTGAGCCGCCTCGCGTCAGCAACGCTTGCGCAGATGCAGGATGTTGTGTCCATCCACGTACTCGTGGCGAAAATCGTCCATCAGCGCGCGTACCAGCGGGATGCCGAGGCCGCCGATCTGCGAGGTCTCGATGCTGTCGCCGCCGGGCGCCGATTGCCTGCCGGTGGGATCGAATTCTTCAGCAAGATAACTGATGCTGACATCGAGGACGCCAGCCGAACGCGCGAGCCGGAATTCTATTGGCCCGGATGCCTGCTCGGCATGCATGATGACGTTGGTCAACAGTTCGTCCAGCGCGACCTGCAGAGCCCGCAACGCGGACTCCGGCACACTCGGCCGCAGACTTTGCTCGAGCCGATCGTTGAGCCGGCCCACTGCGCCGCGCTCGCGTTCCACGCGCAGATTCCATACGACACCCGTAGGCATCGTCGCAGTCTGCGGCTTGTGCCAAAACGTGAGCCAGCGTTCGCGCCATCCCGCCATCCTGGCGATGGTGACGAAAACTCGGCGACTTGGCAACGCCGGGCGAAGTGATCTTTTCTATTTCGCAGGTGAAAGCGCTGCTGCTGCCGGCGCCGGCATGAGCCGCTCCGGTTTGAAATAGGGGTGCTCGGCCGGCCACGGCCGGTCGGGAAGTTGTTTGGCAGCGAATTGGCGCATGGTCGACCGGTACATCTGCGCCTGCGGCGTATTGCCCGCGCGCACGGCTTCGTAGATCGCCTGGGCCTGGGGTTCCTGCGCCTCATCGAATTTTCCCTGAGCCGCCAACGCCAGTGCCAGCGCGGCCGAATCGCTCGCATCCGGACGCTGCTTGTACAACGCACGGGCATAGTCCAGTGCCATGCTGCGTTCGGTCGGCTTGGCCACTGCACAGGTGCTGGCCAGGCGCACGAAGATCTGCATCAGGTTGCCGTCCTGCGCGCGCTTGACTAGCAGATCATTGACGTGCGTCAGCGCGTCGCCACAGCGACCGGCCGCGACCTGTGCCGCGACCAGGCGGCCGGTGGCTTCGATGTTGTCCGGGGCGATCGTCGCGAGCTGGCGATAATGTTCGACGGCCTCGGCATAGCGGGCGCTGCGCATCTGCGCGTTGCCCAGCAGCAACTGCGCGTCGGCGAGTTTGGGGTCGGCGTGTGCGGCGCGTTGATAAAAAGTATACGCATTGCCCTCGTCGCCGGCGATTTCATAAACCATGCCCTGCGATAGATTCGCGTCAGCGCTATCGGGCTTGAGCTTGAGCGCATGTACGGCTTCGTCCTGGGCGAGGCTACGCTTGCCCAGCAACGCATCCAGCTGCGCGGCCAGCTGCAGCGCCTCAACGTCGTTGCCATTGCTCTGGAGCGTTACCTCAAGCGCAGCGCGCGCGAGCGGAACGCTGTGCTGGGCGAGTAATTGTCTGGCTTGCTGCAGCGGCGTGCCTTCTACCTGTTGCGAGGCCGATTGTTGCGCGACGGACCGATACATGCCGGCGACCAGTGGGTCGGCCATGTCCGGCGACACCGCGCCCGCCTTGGCCTTGGCGTCTGCGGCAAGCTGCGCATTGCCCTGGCCGATATAAGCATCAGCAAGATCCTTGTAAAGCGCATTGGCTTGCGGCTCCAGCTTTAGCGCCTGATTCAGATGATCGATGGCCTGGCCGTACTGCTTTTGCGCAAGCTCGATGCGGCCGAGCATGGCAAGCAGCGCCGGCATGGCCGGGTACTGCGGGAGCGCTTCCAGCAGCAGTTTGTGCGCGCCGTCGGTATCGCCCATATTGGCCAAAGTATCAGCCAGCCGGAAGCGGATGGGCAGATAAACTTGATCCAGCGCCAGCGCCGCCTGGAAATTCGCGCGCGCATCGGCGGGCCGTTTCTGCGCATTGGCGATCACGCCACGCAGATATAGCCAGCGGCCATCCTTCGGGGCCAGTTGCGATGCGTCATAGAACGCGACCGCCGCGACATCGTTCAAATTCGCGCGCGCGTATTCGGCGCCTATCAAGGCGTAGGCAGCCGCCAGCCCGTCGCCGACGAGGCCGACTTGCGCCTTGTCGAATTCCGCACGCGCGGCGACGAGGTTCTTGGCTACCTCGGGGGAGAGCTTGGATGTATCCGGCGTCGGCAACGGCTTGACCAGCGCATCGGCGAACACGACCGGCGCAGATAGCAACAACATCATGCACACGGTGCAGCGGAAAAGAGAAGTTCTCAGGATCGTCATGGAAGGGCTTCGAATTCGGGCCGGCACTTGAAACGCCGACGGGTTGCGGGGTCGCACAGTCTAGCGGTCATCGGCGCCGCGAGCCAGTTCGCACCCACCGTGTGCAGTTTGTTACCCTGAACAAAGCCTCGGGATCGCCTCATGTCCGATCAGAATCAATTCCAGCTGCTGCGCGAACGCCGCTTCCTGCCATTCTTCCTGACTCAGGCGCTAGGCGCGTTCAACGATAACGTATTCAAGAACGCGCTGGTGATCCTGGTCGCGTTCCTGACCACGCAGTTGAGCGTGGCCGATGTGAATTTCTATACCAACCTTGCCGCGGCGCTGTTCATCCTGCCGTTCCTGCTGTTCTCGGCGACCAGCGGTCAGCTTTCGGACAAGTTCGACAAGGCGCGCCTGGCTCAATTGGTGAAGGTTCTGGAAATCACGATCATGATCGTGGCCTGTGCCGGATTCCTCGGTCGCAATATCCCGCTGCTGCTGGGGATGCTGTTCATGATGGGTCTGCACTCGACCCTGTTCGGCCCGCTGAAATATGGCCTGCTACCGCAGGTACTGGACGATCGCGAACTGGTCGGTGGCAATGGCCTGATTGAGATGGCGACATTTCTTGCCATCCTGCTCGGCACGATACTCGGCGCCGGCCTGATTCGCGTCGATGGGTGGGGCGCATGGCTGGTCGGTGGCACCACGATCGGCATCGCCGTCGTCGGATTGTTCTGCGCGCTGGCGATGCCGAAGGCACCCGCGGTTGATCCGGGACTCAAGCTCAACTGGAACCCGCTGACCGAAACCTGGCGCAACCTCAATCATATCCGCAGCAATCGCACGGTGTTCCTGTCGTGCCTGGGCATTTCCTGGTTCTGGTTCTACGGTTCGATCTATTTCACCCAGCTGCCGAACTACACCAAGGAAGTGCTCGGCGGCAATCCCGGGGTGTATACAATGTTGCTTGCCGTGTTTTCCATCGGCATCGGCGCTGGCTCGATCTTGTGCGAGCGCCTGTCCGGGCACAAAGTCGAGATCGGCCTGGTGCCGTTCGGCTCGATCGGCATGACCGTGTTCGGTGCCGATCTGTATTTCGCGCATCCGCACACGTCCGGTGAACTCGGCCTGGATGTCGCCGCAATGCTGGGTCAGCCACATATCTGGCGCGTGCTGATCGATCTGGTGCTGATGGCGATCTTCAGCGGCTTCTTCATCGTGCCGCTGTTCGCACTGATCCAGGCGCGCAGCGAGCCGGCGCGGCGATCGCGCGTGATCGCGGCGAACAATATCCTCAATGCGCTGTTCATGGTCGTGGCGGCGGCGCTGTCGGGCGTGCTGCTCAACAAAGTTGGCCTGAGCATCCCTGGGCTGCTGCTGGCGACCGCACTGATGAATGCCGTCGTCGCCGTATACATCTACACTCTGGTGCCGGAGTTCCTGCTGCGCTTCATCGACTGGGTGCTGATCCATACTTTTTATCGCATCCGCACGTCCGGCTTGGAAAACATTCCCGACGAGGGCGCCGTGCTGCTGGTGTGCAACCACATCAGCTTTCTTGATCCGCTGGTCATCATGGGCTGCGTGCACCGGCCGGTACGCTTCGTGACCTACTACAAGATCTTCCAGATGCCATTCCTGCGGTTCGTGTTCCGCGCCGCCAAGGCGATCCCGATCGCAGGCTTCAAGGAAGATCCCGAGATCATGCGCCGCGCATTCGAGGAAGTGGACAAGGAACTGGCCGAAGGCAATATCGTGTGCATCTTCCCGGAAGGCGGCATCACCCATGACGGGCAAATCCAGGGGTTCCGCCCCGGCGTGGAAAAAATCCTCGCGCGGCGTCCCGTGCCGGTGGTGCCGCTGGCCCTGCGCGGCCTGTGGGGCAGCATCTTCAGCCGCCGCGACTCCGCACTCGGCCGCCTGCGTGTGCCGCGGCGGTTCTGGTCGAAGATCGAACTCGTGGCCGGGCCGGCGGTGCCTGCGGCGGAGGCGACAGCGGCAGTGCTGGAGGCCGAGGTGCGTGACATGCGTGGGGATGCAGCGTAGAACGCAGATCTTGTAGCCCGGGCAAGCGAAGCGCATCCGGGGTTACATTGCCATTCCCGGGTGCGGCCCTTGGCCGTAGCCGGGCTACTGGCTTCAGTCACCCCATGCTATGAGCGCCAAGCATATCGGTCACATGAGCAGCAACGGCTAAGGTTCAGCTTACATCCGTCATTGTGTCCATCCACGAATCCCATCAACGGAAGAGGGACACATCATGCCGATCGCACGCACAATATTGTTTGCGGCTCTCGCGCTCGCCACGGCCAACGTCATGGCCAAACGACATGCGCAACAATCAGCACCCGCACCCAAAGTCAGCGTCACCCTGAATCAGGGCGAGGTTGCGCGCTGGCCGGGAATCGCCGCGAAAAGTTGTGTACTCGTGGCAAAGAAATATCCCGCCGTCGATTCCGTCTGTTATTACCCGTTCGATGTCGAGGCCAAGCCCGGTCGCTACGCGATCGCGGTAATCGATCAGGATGGCCATAAGCACAGTGCGGTCGCCATCGTCGAGAAAGTCCAGCGACCCAAGGTCGATATCACCCTGCCCGACGAAAGCTACATCAACGTGTCGCCGGAAAACGCGAAACGTGCGCTGCATGAACGCGAACTGGTGCTGAAGCTGTTTTCTGCGAAGATCGATGCACCGCGGTTTTCACTCCCGTTCGGCGCGCCGGCTACGCCATTGCC
>JANXVS010000184.1 GCA_025351555.1 Pseudomonadota bacterium
CCTTTGTCGACCCAGAACACGCCGGTGCGCACCAGCGCCCGGCTGCACGATGTGCGTTACGAAATTCGCGGCGAACTCGCGCGCCGTGCGCTGGAACTGGAGGCGCACGGACGCGACATCGTCAAACTCAACATCGGCAACCCCGGTCTGTTCGGCTTCGCCGTGCCCGAGCATGTGCGCGCGGCGATCATCGCCAACCTGGGTCGCAGCGAAGCGTACTGCCATCAGAAAGGTTTGTTGTCCGCACGCGAAGCGATCGCGGCGCAGCAGCATGCTCATGGCGTCGCACAAACCCACCCGGATCGCATCTTTATCGGCAACGGCGTCAGCGAGCTGATCGATCTGGCCCTGCGCGCGCTGTTGAATGACGGCGACGAAGTATTGTTGCCAAGCCCCGACTATCCGCTCTGGAGCGCAGCGACGACGCTCAACGGCGGCCGTCCGGTGCACTACGCCTGCCCGGCCGCGCGCGCGCATCTGCCCGATCCAGACGAAATCGAGGCGCTGATCACGCTACGTACGCGCGCCCTGGTCGTCATCAATCCGAACAATCCGACTGGCGCAGTGTATCCGCGCAGCCTGCTGCAAGCGCTGGTCCGCATCGCTGAGCGCCATCGCCTGGTGCTGCTCAGCGACGAAATCTACGACGAGATTCTCTACGATGGCGCCGAATTCGTGCCGCTCGCACGTCTCGCCGGCGACGTGCCCTGCCTGACCTTCGACGGCCTGTCGAAAGTGCAGCGCGCCTGCGGCTATCGCGTCGGCTGGCTGTCGCTGACCGGCGCGCCGGCGCAGCTCGATGAACTCGAACACGGGCTCGACCTGCTCGCTTCGCTGCGACTGTGTGCAAACGTGCCAGGCCAGTGGGCGATCGCACCCTCGATCGAGGGGCAAGATACGATCTCGCCACTGACCGCGCCGGGTGGCCGTTTGTACGAAGCACGGCGGGCGCTGATCGAACATTGTGCACAAAGCGAATTTCTGGATTTGGTCGCGCCGCAGGGCGCATTGTATGCATTTCCTTCAGTTCGTAACGCCGCGCTGCCGGCCTTCGACGACGCGGCATTCGCACTGGATCTGCTCGAAATCGAAAGCGTACTGATCGTGCCGGGTTCGGGCTTCAATCTTCAAGCACACAATCATTTCCGCGTCACCCTGTTGCCGCAACCGGCGCAGTTGCGCGAAGTGTTCGTGCGCATCGAGCGCGCGCTGGCGCGCTCGGCTGCCCAGCAGATGCCCGAACGCCATGTGGCGTAGCCTGGTGAGCGCGATCGTGTCGGCAATCGTGCCTGTGCTGATCGCGACCGCGGCGGCACGCGCCGATAACATGCGCTTTCTCGCCCTCGGCGATTCCTACACGGTCGGCGAAGGCGTTGCCGCAGCCGATCGCTGGCCCGCGCAGCTCACGGCGATGCTGCGCGCGCATGGCGTCGCCATCGGCGACCCGCAGATCGTCGCCCACACTGGCTGGACCACCGACGAGCTCGCGGCGGCGATGGACACGGCAGCGTGGCATCCACCCTATGCGCTGGTCACCCTGTTGATTGGCGTCAACAACCAGTTTCGCGGCCGCGATCTGGAAAATTACCGCACCGAACTGCAGGCATTGCTGGAGCGCGCCATCGTGCTGGCCGGCAAACAACCGCAGCGCGTGATTGTGCTGTCAATTCCGGATTGGGGAGTGACCCGATTCGGCCATGGCAGCGGTCGTGGCCTGGTTGGAATCGCCCACGAGATCGATGCCTACAACGCAGCAAATGTGGAAATTGCAAAAATGCTGCATGTCCGCTACGTCGACGTAACTGCGGTTTCGCGCGATGGCGGCGACCACGCCGACATGCTCGTCGCCGACGGCCTGCATCCCTCCGCGGCGATGTACCGGCGCTGGGCCGAACTGGCGCTGCCGCAGGCACAAGCGGCGCTGGCAACGCGCTAGAATAACGGCCTGTCGTTCAACCGAGTTCATCATGTCCGCCGTCGACGTCCGCAACCGTATCGAATCCTTGTTGCAGCAACATCCCGTGGTGTTGTTCATGAAAGGCACCCGCGATGCCCCGCGCTGCGGCTTTTCCGCCGCGACCGTTGGCCTGCTCGATGAGCTGCTGCCGGACTACGCCAGCGTCGACGTGCTTGCAGACGCCGACATCCGCGAAGGCATCAAGACCTACGCCAACTGGCCAACAATTCCGCAGCTGTATGTGAAAGGCGAACTGGTCGGTGGCGCCGACATCGTGCAATCGATGTATACGAGTGGACAATTGCAGGAATTGTTCGGCCTGCCCAAACCCGATCGCACGCCGCCGGCGATCACGATCAGCGCTGCTGCTGCAAGCGCAATCTGCGATGCACTGGCCGACGCCGAGTCGGGCGTGGCCCTGCACCTTGCCATCGATGCGCGCTATCAGGCGCAGTTTCATCTGGCCGAAGCCGATGACGATGCAATCGTGAGTGAGGCGAACGGCATCGCAATTCATATGGATCTGGCGACTGCGCAACGCGCCCGCGGCATTCGTATCGATTGGGCCGAGACTGTGCAGGGCGCAGGGCTTTCCATCGACAATCCAAACGCGCCGGCCGCGGTCAAACCGCTGTCCGTGAGCGAACTGAA
>JANXVS010000492.1 GCA_025351555.1 Pseudomonadota bacterium
CGATCTAATCGGCGGCAGCGCAAGGGTCAGGTGCGGATCGTTGGCGATGATGGGTTTTCCCGACGCAGTGAACGCGCCGCTGACGGCGAACTCGTTGCTGCCGCCGCGTCCCAGGCGCGGCCGCAGGGTCGGCGCGATGAACGCATTGCCGGCGATCGCGTCGCGATAGTCCTGTGCCAGCTTCAATGTTTCCGGTTCGATGCGCAGATTGCCGATGGAAACGTCCAGTGACTTGGCCTGATCTGCGACACTGCTGCTTGGCTGGAACCCGGCAATCGTGACGTGGTTGTCTGGCGGCGCGAAGCGATGGGTATCGGCAAAGAACAGCGCCTGTGGATTGACTTCCGCCACCGCGGCAGCTTGGCTGTAGGCGCCATAGTCGATCGTGTTCTGGATATCCAGATCGAACGACAACTGGAACGCCAGACCCTTGCCGACGGTAATCGTATCCACCGGTGACCAGGGTTCCGCGCGGGTGAGCTTGAGCGCGCCGTATTCCGGCGGCAACGCCTGCGTCTGCAACCAGAAATTCACGCCATCGGTGTAGGCCTTGAGCCAACCGCGCGTGCCGTCGTCAAGCGCGGTCCACGTCGCCCACGCGGCGCGGCGCAAGCCCAGGGTACGCGTCTGCACATCGCTGGCGAGCGCAGCCGAACCGACCAGTTCGGCGAGACTGCCGCTCGCGGCGCGGCGGTCGAAATCCATCTCGAAGAAACGCGCCTTGGCTTGGGCGTAACCCTGCAGGAAAGCGACATCGTTGTCGTTCGCCGCCCGGATCGTCGGCGTACCGAGTGCGTCGTAGGATATCGTGCCAGGAGCCGACAATCCCGGTGCGCTGATGGTTTGCGCCAATAGCGGCAGGGGTGCTGTTACACAAATGGATAAAGCAAGAACTATACGGCCGACGCGGCCGCATCCAGTGCGCGAAGCGGACATGGTGTTCTCCTCTTGGGGTGGGTTGTGAGGGTTGAACAAACGCTTGTTTGAGGACGATTATGCGCCCGTGCACCGGGCACGCCAATCTAATCCTTTGCCGCGACGCACCAGAACGCCAGGCCAAGCAGCAGCCAGCCTGAAATCAAGCAAATGCCACCCAGCGGTGTTATCGCGCCGACCCAGTGCGGTGCCCCCAGCGCCAGTGCGTACAGGCTGCCGCAGAACAGTGTGATGCCGACGACGAAAGCGAGGCCGCTGGCGCGCCACCAGCGCGCATCACGCGCGGGCGCGAAACCCGCGATCGCGAGCAGCGCCAGCGCCAGCGCGTGCCAGAACTGATATTCGACGGCCGTGTGCCAGACCTGGATTGCCGCGACGTCCAACTCGCCACGCAAGGCGTGCGCGCCGAAAGCGCCAAGCGCTACCGCAGCGGCACCGAATACTGCGGCGGCGATGCCGAGATTGCGTAGCACTTAGTTGCCCGGCTTCTTCACCGTCTTGTCGTCCGGCTTCTTGCCTTCCAGTGGTTTGAGCATATCGTCCATGGTCTTGGTGATATTGCTGAACTTGAAGCTCGGCAGCACGAAGCTCCAACCGGCGAAGCCCTTGTTCAGTACCTGGACTTCTTGGTTCAAGGCATCCAGATGTTCCTGGCGATCCTTGACCGCATCGCTCACGGCCAGCGGCTTGGCGACTTCCGAAGCCGCCGTCGCATTGGCGGCGGCCTGCTTGTCCGTGGTGGATTTTTCCTCGGCGACTTTCTTGTTCGCCGCCTGTACCGCTGTTTCGTAATCGGCCTTGGCCTTGACCTGTGCGGTCACGATATGTGCATCGGCCGCGCCGGCATTGAGCTTTGCCGTGAACTGCGCGTAGTCCTTGCCCTCGGCTTCCCAGCCGGCGACGTCGACGACGAGGCCATCGAACGCGAGATATTCGGCCTTGTATACTTTGTCGCCAGGCGCGGCATCCTTGGCCGCAGACACGTCGTCGGCCTTCAAGTCAGCCAGCGTCGATCCGAGTCCATTGGCGGCAAATTCGGAACTGGATTCGCGGCCCTTCGGCACGTCGGCAATCTTGAAGTTGGAATCACCGCTCAGCTCTTTGTATACTTTTAGCACTTTCCCATCCGGATTCGTCAGCGTAACCGACTTCAACCGGCTGGCCGCGATATCGGTCAGATCGCGCTTTTCCCAATCGGCGATATTCCTGGCCACAATCAAGTTGCCCTTGGCCAGCCAGCTTTGCTCTTGGCCGTCCATACGCACGAAGGTGCCGCCACCACCGGCGCCATTGTAGTTGCCGACAATCAGGCGCAGCGGTTGCGCCAGTCCGGTAATATCCACAAGTATACCGCATTTTTGCGATCCTCCCTGATCGCCAGAATCACCAAGCGGCCTTCCGTGGCCGCACTTTTCAACATCACCGACGCCGAGCTCGGCATACAGCTTGGGGTTGCTGGTCTTGCCCTCGATCAACGTTGCCGCGTCGAGCTTGAGCAGGAACTCGCGGATCTTCGCCAGATCGGCTGGATAACCGGATTTCTCCGTCACGCTCCAACCGTCGCTGCCGCGCTTGAGCGTAGCCATCACCTTGTTGTCCGCACCGGTCAGAGTGATCGCACTGACGTCGTTGACGTGGCCATGCAATTGCGGCAACAGCGGCTTGGCTTGCTCGCTGACATCGCTTTCCGGTCGGCTCGAACGATTGATGGCGACCGCCGCAATCAACGCAAGCGCGGCAATGGCGATCAGGCTGTAAAGCGTCTTGGCATTCATTTCCGGAGTCTCCTCACGCCACTCGCCGGCGGCGTTTCCACATGGCAAACGCCAGCGCAGCCAACGTGATCAGGAATGGCATCAGGCCGATGTCGACGAGCTTCAGGCGCGTGCCGAGCGCGTCTATGCGCTCATCCAGACCGCGTCGCACCTGGCGCAGCTCTTTGCGGATATCGACCTTCTTCTGCTGGAAGCTTTGCAGTTCGGCTTGCTGCTCGGGCGACAAGATCAACTCGCTACCGTTGCTCTTGCCGCTCTGCAGTTCGGTCAGCTTGCGCTCGGTGTCGTTGAGCTGTTGTTGCAGTTCCTGCTCCTTGCCGCGGAAGTTTTCCTCGGCGGCGCGCTTCATGTCCTCCACCGTGGTGAACGGCCGTTGCGAAGTGG
>JANXVS010000505.1 GCA_025351555.1 Pseudomonadota bacterium
GTGGAATAGCGCTTGAGGCCATCTTTTTCGTATTCGTCGGTGCGCAGTTTTCCCTCCACGTATACTTGTCCACCTTTTTTCAGGTATTCGCCGGCGATCTCGGCCAGGCGGCCGAAGAATTTCACCCGATGCCATTCGGTGCGATCCTGCTGCTCCCCGGTCTGCTTGTCCTTCCACGACTCAGACGTCGCGATGCGGATGCTGGTGATCGCCAAACCTGCCGGTGTGTAGCGCGTTTCCGGATCAGCGCCGAGGTTGCCTACCAGGATGACCTTGTTGATGCCACGAGCCATTGTCGTACCTTCCGTTTTGAACTGCCGTCGATGGGCGACAGAATACCACGCGCCCGCGGCGCGTCCGTCAGCCAGGTGCGCAATCCCGTGTAGGAAAACGCCGCGCGAGCGAAGCTGAGCGTGCGGCCGCTATAATCGGCGCCTCCACGGCAAATGCTCGCTCAATGGCCACCGCCCCTCCTGATCTGCAACGCCCGATCACCCGCTTCGCCGATGCGCAGGCGCTGGCCGCCGCCGACATGGCTGCGGTCGATGCGCTGATCCGCGCCCGGCTGGCTTCCGATGTGGTGCTGATCAACCAGATCGCCGAGCACATCATCGGCGGCGGCGGCAAGCGTCTGCGGCCGATGTTGGTATTGCTGGCAGCGCAGGCGGCAGGCTACGCCGGCCGCGATCATGTTCTTCTCGCTGCGGTCGTAGAGTTCATCCATACCGCCACCCTGCTGCATGACGACGTGATCGATGAGTCCGATCTGCGCCGCGGGCGCAAGACCGCGAACGCGCTGTGGGGCAATGCGGCGAGCGTGCTGGTCGGCGATTTCCTGTATTCGCGTTCGTTCCAGATGATGGTCGAGGCCAATGACATGCGCGTGATGCGCCTGCTCGCCGACACCACCAATCAGATCGCCGAAGGTGAAGTGCTGCAACTACTGAACATCCACAATCCCGACACCGATGAAGCGGCTTACTTGCGCGTGATCGAGCGCAAGACCGCCGTGCTGTTCGCCGCGGCCACGCGTTTGGGCGGCCTGCTCGCGGGCGTGTCGGGTGCGCAGGAACAAGCGCTCGCGGACTACGGCCTGAATCTGGGTTTCGCGTTCCAGATCGCCGACGACGTGCTCGACTATGTCTCCGATGCCGGCACCCTGGGCAAGAACATCGGCGACGATCTGGCCGAAGGCAAGGCTACCTTGCCGCTGATCTATGCGATCGAACGCGCCGCACCGGCGCAGGCGGCGAGCCTCAAGCGCGCGATCGAAACCGGCGGTCTGGATTCGCTGGACAATATCGTCGCCGCGATCCGCGACTCCGGGGCGCTGGAGCGTGCGCGCCAGAAGGCGCAAACCTATGCGGATGCGGCAAAGGCCGCATTATCCACTTTGCCACATTCGATCCCACACGACGCCCTGCTCGTGCTGACGGAATACGCGATCAATCGATCGCACTAGCCCTTGGCGGGTGCTGGCTTGCTGGCGTCATCTTGCTCGGCTTCAAGCTCGTCGCAGCCGATGTCGTGGCCGCCGGCCTTGATGTCCTCGCGCGCCTTCTTGGCCAGATTGCGGTAGCGCGCACGCATCTTGTCCAGCATGTCCTCGTCGAGTTCCTCCAGATCCAGCAGTGCATTGTGTGCCCCTTCGAGCGCGCGGATGATCTCGTCGAGCTTGATTTGCACTGCCTCCGAATCGCGGTTTTGCGTGTTCTGGATCAGGAACACCATCAGGAACGTGATGATCGTCGTGCCGGTATTGATCACCAGTTGCCAGGTGTCGCTGAACTTGAACAAGGGCCCGGTTATGGCCCAGACGGCAAGGACGCTGACGGCAAGTACGAAGGCGTACGGTCGGCCCGCCGCACGCGAGGCGGCATTGGCGAACCAGGTGAACGATGGTCCCGATTTCATGGATGCTCCCCTGCCATTGGTCGGATGTTCAGCGTATTCACTTCGCCGCAAACGCCTCGTCGAAGAAGCTATGCATCAGGGCCAATGCGCGCCTGGCGGTGCGCTCGTTGTACTGGCAACCCGGCACCTCGCCTTTTGCCGTCGGGATGGCGAAACAATGCACGGCACCGCCGAAACTCAGGAACTGCCAGTCGACATTGGCATCGCGCATTTCCTTCTGGAACGCAACGATCTGTTCCTCGGGCACGAATTTGTCGTCACCGCCGTTCATCGCCAGCACCTTGGATTTGATGTTCTTGGCCAACGCCGGATCGTCGGTCGCAAGGTTGCCATGGAACGACACCACGCCCTGCACATCCGCACCGGTACGCGCCAGATCCAGCGTAGTCGCGCCGCCGAAGCAAAAACCAATGGCACCCCAGTGTTTGCCGTCGAGCGGAGCTTTGCCCGCTTGCGCCTTGATCTGCTCCAACGCCGCGTTGATACGTGCACGCAGATCGGCGCGATTGACATACATGTTCTTCGCTGCCGCGCCGGCGTCGTCCGCGTTCTTCGGTCGCACGGCAGTGCCATAGACGTCGGCGACGAGGATGACATAATCCTTGCCGGCGATTTGTTTGGCTAGCGCGATCTGGTTGGCATTCATGCCCATCCAGTCCGGCGTCATCACCAGACCCGGCCGCGGCGTTTTCGCCGCATCATCGTACACAAGTACACTCTGCATCGCTTTGCCAGCGACGGCGTAGTCGATATTCTTCGTCACCATCGCCGCATGTACGCTGCCGAGGCCAAGACACAAACCCAACGCGATCATCGTTTTCATGGGAATCTCCTGCACGGGACGCCATGATACTGCGCCCGGCCAGTCTTGCTGCATACGCACTGCACAGGGGATGCGGTCGCCTGCTAAACTGGCCGCCGCCGCGACCTGCGCAACGCTGGAGCCCACCATGAAAAAAATGCGTCTGATCATCGCCCTGCCCGTGTTTTGCTTCGCCGCGACCGCGTTCGCGCAGGTCAAGCCCGAAAAGGTGATCCACTACCGGCAGAGCGTCATGACCCTGATCGGCTGGAATTTCAGCACGCTTGGCGCGATGGTCAAGGGCAAGATTGCGTTCGACGCAAAGCAATTTTCCAAACACACCGGGCGTCTGGCGTTCCTCGCGCCGCAGGTGCTCGAAGGTTTCACCAAGGGTTCGGACAAGGGCGCCGAGACCGACGCCAAGCCTGAAATCTGGACCGACTTCGACGATTTTCAGGCCAAGCTAAACGACCTTGTCAACGAAACCAAAGCGTTAGACGAAATCGCCAAAAGTGACGACGAGGCAAAGATGAAGGACCAGTTCAAGAAAACCGCGGACGCATGCAAGGCGTGTCACGACAAGTACAAGGCCGATTGACAATCAGCGACCGAGCCAGAGCAGCGCGGCGACTGCGATACCCGAAAGCGCCAACAGTGCCAGCGCGCGCCATGAACTGACGAAACGCAATGGCCGCGCATCTGCCAATTCCTTGCGTCCACTGATCATCGGCACGATCAGATTTTCGTGCCTGCGCACGAGATACAGCAACACGGCGATCACATGCAGCACGATCAGGGCGAGCAGAAGATTCTGGTTCCAGTCGTGCAGCCAGGTCATCCACTTCATGGTCTTGCTGGACACCTGCGCGACGAGCGGCCCTTCGTTGTCGATCTCGTCGCTGGCGAACAGTCCGCTGACGGCCTGCGCCGCCACGCACAACAACAGAGTCATCACCGACCAGCCGCCCAGCGGGTTGTGGCCGATGCTGCGTTGTGGATTAGTAGAGAATTGCATTATTACATAACGCACGACGGTGCCCGGTCCGCGCACGAAGTCGGCGAACCGACTGGCCTGCGAGCCGGCGAAACCCCATAGCGCGCGGAACAAAATCAGCGCCAGCGTCGCGTAGCCAAACCAGTAGTGCCAGCGCATGGCGAGCAAGTGATATTCGCCGGTCGCGTACTGCAAGGCGATCAGCAGGGTCAACGCCCAGTGGAACAGCCGCGTTGGCGCGTCCCACACGCGTACGGAAACAGTGCTCGCGGCTGGCGTATTCACGCGATGCCCAGCCCTTCGATCTGCGCGATCGCGGCCGGATCGAATCCCGCGAGACGCGCAAACTCGCGGCCGCGCTCGGCGTAATCGTGAAATTGATCGAAGCTCGGCGCACCCGGTGACAGCAAGATCGCGCCATTCGCGGGTGTCAGCGCGCGCGCGCATGCGACGGCAGCATCCAACGATTCGGCGCACTCGAGCACGAATCCCTGCGCTGCAGTCCGGCGCAGGGCATTGGCGATGGCTGCGCCGTTTTCGCCCATGGTCACGATCGCGTGCGGAGGATACTTCGACACATAATCCACAAAAATACTCCAGTCCACACCGCGATCGAAACCGCCAACCAGCACGGTCACCGCGCGCCCAGCCAGGCTGCGCAAGGCCTCGACCGTCGCGTAAGGCGTGGTCGAGATGCTATCGTTGATGTAGTGGCTGCCGTCGCGCTGGCCGAGCGTCTGCAATCGGTGCGGCAAAGCGCGGAAGCTCGCGACATGCATAGCCATCGCACATGCATCAATCTTGTGCGCTCGTCCCTGATCGCTGAAATCAAGAAGCGACCATCCGTGGCCGCACTCTTCACTTGCCGCCTCGATGGCCGCAAGTGCTGCGCAGACATTGTGCGCATTGTGCAACCCTGGCAACGTTACGGATGCAAGCGGCAGGATGCGTTCCTCGCCGCGCCAGATCGCGTCGTCGTGCACATGCCAACCGTCGGTTGCGTTGAACATGCTGCGTGCCGGATGCCCTACCGTTGCCGCAAGCAACTCGGGCTGCACATTCACGACGAGATGTTGCGCCCGTGCGGCAATCGCTAACTTGTCTGCGGCGTATTTTTCGCGCGTGCCGTGCCAGTCCAGATGCTCTTCGTAGAGATTGTTGATGACGGCGACTGTGGGCGCGCCATCGAAATCGCGAGTCTGGAAACTCGACAACTCGATCACCCACCAATCCGGTTCGCGTGGCGGGTCGAGCAGCTCCAGCAACGGCTGGCCGATATTGCCGGCCAGGGCGATGCACAATCCATTTTTGCGCAACAGATGCGCAATCAATGCCACCACCGTGCTTTTGCCCTTGGTACCGGTCACGCAGATCGTGCGCGCCTGTGGATGCTCGGCGAACCACAGTGCGCTGCCGGAGGTGAAGCGAACGCCGGCGGCGATCGCTTCAGGTACCGGCGATTTGTACGCACTGACGCCGGGGGATTTGATGACGACATCGAATTGGGCGAGCGTCGCGACATCCGCATCGCCGTTGATGATCGACAACGTCGGATCATCGAGTGCCTGCGCATTTTCCGCCTCTGCAGAGGAACAGATCAAACTCAACGGCTTGTCCAGAAAATATTTCCGCAATGTGGACAATGCTGCCCGCCCCTCGCGGCCATAGCCCCAAACCGCGACACGCTTGTCGGCAAGATCAGCCAGACGCATCGAGCAAGCCTCGCAGACGCGCAGGCAAGAAATGCTCAGGCGACGGCATCAGCAGTGGCCCCAACGCAAGTCCAGCGTGATCCAGCTGCGGCGCAATTTCCTCGGCGAAGCGCGCGACCAGGGCGTCTTCGCGCCATTCGGGGCGTTGCGATAAAGTAACCATTGCGGCGCGCGACTCGCGGCCCTCGCCGACGCATTCAAACGGCTTGTGCTCGCGATATTCCAGGAGCGCGTCGAATCCCGGCGCAAGCGCCGCGTCATCGAGCAGGTTGCGGCCGAAGATCGCCAACAAGCGCGGCTTGGCAACGAATGGCGCCAGCGCGAGAAACACGAAGTGGCACTTGGGACATTGTCCACACCAGCGGTCAGCCGGGCGTTCACCACGGATACGAAAGTTGCGGTTGCAGCTGGAAAACACGTCGTCGTAACGCGTCTGTTGCGCAAACGCGCGCGTGACCGCCAGTTCCG
>JANXVS010000541.1 GCA_025351555.1 Pseudomonadota bacterium
CCGCCGCGCGCATCGGCCCGACCGTATGCGAAGACGACGGTCCGATGCCGATTTTGAACAGATCAAAGACGCTGACGGCCATGATCTTCCGAAGATGGGGACGAGTCCGCGCTATTCTACTCTGCCGCAGCTATCTCTAAGCCCCTCCCCCTTGATGGGGGAGGGGTTGGGGAGAGGGTGAGGCCTGTGGAGCAGGCGCCTATGGCGCCGCCCCCTCTCCCGCCGCGCTGCGCGCGTCGACCTCTCCCACGGGGGGAGAGGTGAAGAATCGGTACCACTTCAGCCCTGAGTCCGTAAACCATGCACCTGATCCTGTACCAACGCGATGACTGCCATCTGTGCGATCTCGCCCTTGACGTGCTCGCACAGGCCCGCGCGCCGGATTTCGACAGCGTCTTCATCGACGGCGATGCCGAGCTCGAAGCGCGTTACGGCGAGCGCGTACCGGTACTGCGCGAGGGGAAAACGGGAATGGAGTTGGGCTGGCCGTTCGGTGTGGATGCGGTGCGACGGTTTCTCGAATCCGTATGAGTCCGCCGGCGGATATTGGTCAGTGCCCGGTAATGCGCTCGGCCGTCTCCTCATCCGGCGGCACCAGTGGCGCATCCGGGTGGGCCGTGGCTTGCAGTTGTGCTGCTTCCACCGAGGGTGTGCGCCAGCCGGACTTTACGCCCCAGACGTAGAACCCCAAACCGATCACCGCGACCAGCCCCAGATCCCAGCCATAGGCCAGATAGCCCTTGCCGCCGAAGGTGGTGCTGCCAGCCCATGAGACGAACGCCAGCGTCGGCAGATACGCAATCAGCCACCATGCGCCTTTCATTTGCTGGCCGAATTCGTGCCACCCGATTTTGGCCTGATAGTAAAAGTATACCGGCAGCGCGATGACCATCAGCACAATGATCTTGCCGGTCAGCGGCCACTTTGCCCAATACAGCAGCTCGGTCGCCATGATGAAAGCGACGCCTGCCAGCACCGGCAGCGCGGCGATGCGCAGCGGGCGATGCAGTTGCGGTGCGGTGCGGCGCAAGGTCATCACGCTGACCGGGCCGGTGAGGTAGGAAATGATCGTCGCCACCGAGATTACGGCCGCCAGCGTGCCCCAGCCGCGGAAGAAGAACAGGAACAGGAACGCCACCACCAGATTCAGCCACATCGCCGGGCGCGGGATGCCCCATCTAGGGTGCACGCTGCCGAAAATTTTCGGCAACGTGCCATTGCGCTCCATGCCGTAGATCATCCGCGCGCTGGTGGCAGTGTAGGTCATGCCGGTGCCGCTGGGGCTGATGAAGGCATCCAGATACAACAGCATTGCCAGCCAGTTGAGGTTGACGATGAGGGCAAGTTCGGCGAACGGCGAACTGAAGTCGATGCCGTGCCAGCCCGCCTTCGCGAGCAGATCCGGCGGCACCGAGCCGAGATAGGCGATCTGCAGCAGCACGTACACGACGGTTGCCAGCGCAATCGCGCCGAAGATGGCGAGCGGAACATTGCGGCCTGGATTACGCGCTTCGCCAGCCAGATTCACCGGACTCTGGAAACCATTGAAGCTGAAGACGATGCCGGCTGTGGCGACCGCGGTCAGCACCGCAGCGAAATCCATGACGTGCACGCCGCCATTGACGCCGACGTGGAAGTTTTCGGCATGAAAGCCGCTTGCGATCAGGGCGACGCCGGTCAGTGCCGGCACGATCAGCTTGAACACGGTGATCGCGGTATTGGAGCGCGCGAACAACGTCACGCTCCAGAAGTTGACCAGGAAGTAGATGATCACCAGCACCGCGGCGATCGACAGACCGGGCAGACTCAGCTCGCCGTGGCCATCGGGCAAGTGCATGTACAGGTCTTTCGCCCACTGCCATTTCCAGCCGGCCATGTACTGCACCGAGGCCTCGGCTTCCACCGGGATCACCGAGGCGATCGCTATCCAGTTTGCCCACGCCGCGATGAACCCGACCAGCGATCCGTGCGAATAGTGGCCGTAGCGCACCATGCCGCCGGATTCGGGGAACATCGCGCCCAGTTCCGCGTAGGTCAGCGCGATCAGCGTGATCACGATGGCGCCGATCACCCAGGCCCAGATGGCATCCGGTCCCGCCAGTCCGGCCGCGCGCCAGGCGCCGAACAGCCAGCCGGAACCGATGATCGAGCCAAGGCCTGTCAGCATCAGAGCGAAGGGGCCGACGTCGCGGCGAATCGAATTCTGTTCGGACCTGAAGACTCCGTGGCGAAAAAATCCCGCAAACGGCGGGCAGGGGATGATTGCAGGTTTGGCAGCAAGTGTCAGCTACGCAGCCGCGCCAGAATCGCCCGGCGCCCCTCGCGCAGAATCGAATCGCGGTCGAGACTGGCGACGATATCGGCGACGGCGCGCTTGGCGCCTTGTTCGCCCCAGGATTTGCCGTGGAGTAGATAGTGCTCGGCGGCACGGCCGACGATTTCGGTCGCGTACCAGGCCAGCGCGCCTTGCGCGCCGGCGGTGACGAGGGTCGACAGGCCGACACTGATGCCCTTGAGTGCGCTCGATACCAGATGCACACCCCAGATCGCGCCCATCAGCGCGGTCAGCGCGCCGCAGATCGTGGCGATCAGGCTACCGGCTTCGGCGCGGGTCAATGGCAACCCGTATACTTTTCCCAAATGCAGCACCAACGCGACGTCGAGCGACGCGGCGGCGAGCAGGTCGGCGACCGGGATCGGATTCAGCGCGACCGCGACGCCCTTGGCAAGGCAATAATTGCGAATCACACGATCGGCCAGCTCGCGGCGGGTTGCGGCCACGCGCACCGCAACGCGATCGCTCAGGTTTCCGGCGAACAGTCCCGCGTTGAGCGCGGCGAGGGTCTTGCCTTAGTGCTCGGCGATCACGCGCAGGCGCGCCGCCAGCGCCGACACGTCCGCACGCTGCGGGTTGCGGGTCGCGGTTTCGTTGCCGTCGGTGCTGATTTGCACCATGCGCAGGTCGGCCGGATGCGCCGCGCAGGCAATCACGTTCTCGCTGCGCACCAGTCCGGCCGCATGTTCGCGCAGGCGTGTGAGCAGGCGCGCGCGTTCGTCGTCGCTGTAACGATCGGCCTTGTTCAACGCCAGCAGAAGGGGGCGCTGCGTTTTAGACAAAGTGGACAATGCAGCAACTTCGGCCTGGGTCATGTCGCCATCGACGACGAAGATGACCAGGTCGCTGATTGCGGCCACGTCGTAGGCCAGGCGCTCGCGCTCTTCGCCGGAAAGTTCGTTGATGCCTGGCGTGTCGATCAGGTGCAGGCCCTGGCCGGCGACTTCCTGCCAGCGTTGCGTCGCGCGTTCACGCGTGGTGCCGTGCAGGACGCCGGTGCTGAAGGTCTCGCGGCCGAGC
>JANXVS010000558.1 GCA_025351555.1 Pseudomonadota bacterium
TAGCGGTGATAGAAGCCGGTCAGTGCAAACATGCGCAAGGTATACAATGCAACAGCGACGCTGAGTGCGACCCAGGAAAACCCGACCCAGATAACGCCAAGGCAAGCCAGGTGCATGCCGATAAACGGAATCACGCGCAGCCAGTCGATGCGATCGGCCTGCGGCCCTTCGCGCAGCGCGACCGCATCGGTATCGAACCATTGCGCAATCGCGGCGGCCGCGGAATTGCGCGACGTTGATTTGATGGCAGGCGGATTCGTGCTCATGCGCGGCAGCACTCGGGTGGCGACGATGCAGCATCGCGGATTGGCGGTGACATCATGGTGAAGGAACTCCCCGTCCCGTCTTCATGCAACCTACACATCGGTAATGCTGTGCGCATCGCCGACGTGGCTACGAGAGTCGAAGTTCGACCACCGTCTTGACCGAATTGGCGATAAAACAGGCCGCATGCGCGCGCTCGTGCAGGGTCTTGAATTCATCGGCGCTCGGCTGCTTGTCGCCGGAAAACACGACTTTCGGCGCCAGGATCGCCTTGACCACGGCCATCTTGCCGTCGGTGTTCTTGTCGAGCACAGCCACGGCCTCGTCGTTGTAGCTGTCGACGACGTAACCCCGATTGGCCGCGACTGCCAGAAACGTGAGCATGTGGCAGGCCGACAGCGCCGACAGCAGCAGTTGCTCGGGGTCGGCATGCGCTTCGTTGCCGCCGAACGCCGACGACGGCGAGCCGTGCAGGGTTTGGCCGCCGGCATAGCGGATAAGGTGATCCGGCGAATAATTGCCGCGCGCGAACGGGCCGCCATTGCGCGACCATTCCAGACCGATGCGATGTTCCGACATGGCACAACTCCCCGTGACTTTGACGGCGCAGCGCCGATGCGGCAACGTGCGCACATGAGTCGCAAGGTTAACGTATCGCCGCCGCGCCGTCATCGTGTGGCCCCCGTCGATCGGGCGCCGCGACACGGGCTGGCGCGGGTGCTGAGCAAGCTCGGTGTGTGCTCACGCACGCAGGCGCAGGCGCTGGTGCGCGCGGGACGGGTGCGCGTCAACGAAAAAATCGTACTCGATCCAGAGTCGCCAACTGATGCAAAACACGATCGCATAACGCTAGACGGCGAAGCGATCGCGGCCGTCGAAAAAGTATACGTGATGCTAAACAAGCCACGTGGCTACATCACCACGGCCAGCGACGAGCAAGGCCGCGACACCGTGTATACCTTGCTGCAAGATGGAAACTTCCCGTGGCTGGCGCCCGTCGGTCGCCTCGACAAAGCCAGCGAAGGCCTGCTGCTGTTCAGCAACGACAGCGAATGGGCGGCGCAGCTGACCGATCCGGAATCGCATCTGGACAAGACCTATCACGTGCAGATCGATGTCTTGCCTGACACCGATCTGCTGCAACGCCTGCGCGCCGGTGTTGACGACGCAGGCGGAATTCTGGTGGCGAAATCGGTGCGCGAACTGCGCCGTGGCGAAAAGAATGCATGGCTGGAAATCGTGCTTGACGAGGGGCGCAATCGGCAGATACGGCGCTTGCTGGCGGCGTTTGATATTGAGGTGTTGCGGCTGGTGCGCGTGGCGATGGGCACGCTGATAGTTGACGATCTGGCTAAAGGCAAATGGCGGGTGTTGACAGGTGAAGAGAGGGCGGCGATGAAGTAATTCGCTGATTGCTGACCAGTTAGCTCGGGCAAGCGAAGCGCACCCGGGTTTTGATACGCTGATAAATTCCCGGGTGCGGCCGGCGGCCTTACCCAGCTACTGGGATTTGGAGCAAACAACCATGCCAAAAAAATCCCACATTCGTGTTGCCGATCTGCGTGGCTACAGCCGCCTCGCGATCGACGCGACGCTCGGCCTGGCCAGCCTGGTCGAAACCATGCACCACAATATCCTGCGCACGCCGGGGATTCGGGGCAAGTCCACCCAGGAGCCGGCGACAGGGATTACAGGATTGGTATACAAATCCATTCGCGGTGTCACCCGCCTGGTCGGCGGCGGCATCGATGCGGTACTTGGTCAGCTGGTGCCGTTGTTCGGCGGCAGCGCCTCGTCGGCCGAACGCGAAGCGGTGGTGGCGGCATTGAATGGCGTGCTTGGCGATCATTTGCAGGCCAGTGCGAACCCCCTGGCGATTCCTATGCAGTTGCGTCGCAACGGCCAGACGCTTGAACTGAGGCGCAAGGCATTGAAAGCAGCGATACCGGATGCGACCGGCAAGGTGTTGCTGCTCGCCCACGGCTTGTGCATGAACGATCTGGAATGGCGACGCAAAGGCCACGATCACGGTGCCGCGCTGGCGGCCGAGGCGGGATTCACGCCGGTCTATCTGCACTACAATAGCGGCCTGCACATTTCCACAAATGGACAAGCGTTCGCCGACCAGATCGAGACGCTGCTACGCGCGTGGCCGGCGCCGGTCGATGAATTGATGATCCTTGGTCACAGCATGGGTGGCCTCGTCGCGCGCAGCGCCTGTCACTACGGCGAACTCGCGCGACACGACTGGCTGCGGCATCTGCGCAAGATCATCTTTCTCGGCACGCCGCATCATGGCGCGCCGCTCGAACGCGGCGGCAACTGGGTCGATGTGATCCTGGACGCAAGCCCCTACACGACCGCGTTCGCGCGGCTTGGAAAAATCCGCAGCGCCGGGATTACCGACCTGCGCCATGGCAGCATGGTCGACGTGGACTGGGAAGATCGCGATCGCTTCGCCCGTTCGCGTCGTAAACAGGTGGCCGTGCCGCTACCGCGGAACGTAACGTGTTATGCAATTGCAGCATCTATCGCAAAGAAAACCGGCGAGCCGAGGAAACAACTGCTTGGCGACGGCCTTGTCCCGCTCGCGAGCGCGCTCGGGCAGAACGCGGCTGCGCGCAGGAGCCTTTCATTCCCCAAACCCCGGCAATGGGTTGGCTATGGCATGAATCACATGGACTTGCTTGATCGCAAGGAAGTGTATGCGCGGATCAGGCGCTGGCTCTGATCGGCTGACAATCAAAACCGCAGCGACAGACAACTCAAGGCGCCATCCATTTTCTGGAACTCGGACATATCGAGCACTATCACCGGATAGCCGAAGCCGCGCACGGCGGACTCGAATTTCGGATGACCCGCCGACACGATAAGCTGATCGTTGATGCGCAGAAAATTCGCCGCGTAGTTTTCTTCCGGCGCGATGCGCACGATCGCGTAACCGCTAAACGCCGGATGATCGGCCAGTGCATCGATCAGTACGACGCGATTGTCGCCCAGATATGAGCTGCCACTTTTAAGGTGCAGAATCCCGCTGACACCACGAATATCGACCACGGCCGACGTGAAGCCCTCCTGCACCAGCAAGTCTGCAAGCTGGCGCGCACCATTAGCGTTCGTGCGTTCCGACACGCCGATGATGAAGTGCTTTTTGATCTGACAGATATCACCGCCATCGACCGTGCCCGGTGTAGCGATGGCATGAATGCGCTGGAACAATTGCCGCAGGGTCGGCTCCACGCCGGCGACTTCGCCCGCGCGGCTGGCCGCGCCTGGGCGCGTGAGGATTGCGGCGCCCGGAGTCAGGATTGCGGTGTCTTCGACGAAGGTGGAATCCGGAAACTGTGGATCGGCCGGCAGGCGCGTCAGTGTCAGCCCGCATTGCTCTAGCGCATCGCAGTAGCGTGCGTGCTGTTCCAGTGCCTTGGCGAAGTCGGGTTTGCCCAGATCGACACTGGTGAGACCGTCGGCGAAGTTCGCGGCGGGCGGGCGGACGATGGCGCGGGTGAATTGGGTCATTGGCATGAGAGGTTGATTTGCGCGATCCTTGTCTGAAGCCATGTGGCTTGCGCGGCATGAAAGAGCTATTGTCGAAAGTGGTGTATGGCGTGATCTGAAG
>JANXVS010000561.1 GCA_025351555.1 Pseudomonadota bacterium
GTTTGCCTCGGAACTGATCCGGCGCGAGGTTGAGCTCACGCGCATCGCCGGCAAGCCGGTGATCGTGTCGATGGGCGATGTCGCCGCATCTGGCGGCTACTGGATTTCGATGAACGCGAATCGTATCTTCGCCGAGCCGACCACGATCTCCGGCTCGATCGGTATCTTCGGTCTGTTCGCGAATATCCCCGATACGCTGGCCAAGATCGGTGTGCACACCGACGGCGTCGGCACCACGCCGTTTGCGGGTGCGTTCGACATCCGCCGCGCGCTTGATCCGAAGATTGGCAGCGTGATTCAGGCCGTGATCGACAAGGGCTACCGCGATTTCATCGGCAACGTAGCCAAGGCGCGTGGCAAGACGCCCGCCGAGATCGACGCGATCGCGCGCGGCCGCGTATGGAGTGGCGCGCAGGCCAAGGAGCGCGGCTTGGTCGACGAACTCGGCGGCCTTGGCGACGCTACCGCCGCTGCGGCGTTGGCGGCAAATCTCGGCACGGACTACCGCGTGCGTTACGTGGAAAAAGACTTGTCGTTCTGGGAGCGATTCGCGCTGGATCTGAATAGCCAGGCGCTGGCGGGAATCGGTCGCGCGGCGGTTCCGGAATTGGCGCGCGGCTTGCTCGCGCAACCGGAATTGCGCAGCCAGCTTGCGCTGCTGCGCAGCCTTGGCGGCAACAAGGTGGGCGTGTTTGCGTATTGTTTTTGTGAGATCAGGTAGGAAGCAGAGCTTCCGCTCGTCCTCTGGCCCGAAGTGGCGAGTGGAAGTTTTGCATTTGCCCGCGAAAGCGGGAAAGGTTACCCGCCGGCGGCATCCTCCAACTTTTTGTCGGAAGCCGCCTTCTGCTGGTCGATGGTCTTCTGCATCCCCTTGGCCTTGTCCAGCGCCTTGAACTGGGCATCGAACACGGTTGGCTGCGCCACTTGTGGCGTCTGCGCTTGCGCTGGCGGGGCTTCGTCGCTTGAGCACGCGGCCAACGTCAACGCGGCGGCAGCAAGGAAAATAGGAATACGCATGGCACTCTCCCGAAACGGTCGGTAAAGTCTGCGCCGTGACCTATGGCGGCGGCAAGCGTCGCGGCTGAACTATCGGACCGGAGGACGCAAGATGACGACGAACCCCGCGCGCTGGCGTCTGGACGGCCAAACTGCACTCGTAAGTGGTGCCAGCAAGGGCATTGGTTTGGCCTGCGCACGCGAGCTGGCCGCGCTCGGCGCCGACGTGCTCCTGATTGCGCGCGATGAGGCGCATCTGGATCAGGCGCGCAGCGAGCTTGCCGAGGAATTTCCAGAGAGGGAATTTTTCTCGTTTGCGGCCGACGCCACGCAACACGAGCAACGCCTGGAGATTTTCGACTGGATCAGCGATCTGGATGTCGCGCTGTCGCTGCTGGTGAACAATGTTGGCGGCAACACCAACAAGCCGGCGCTGGATTACAACGAGGATGAAGTGCGCGGGCTGCTCGACACCAATGCGGTTTCCGCGTTCGAGTTGTGCCGCCTGGCGCATCCGCATCTGAGCGAACACGCGAATGCGGCGATCGTCAATATCAGTTCGGTGTCGGGCCTGGTGCATGTACGCACGGGAGCGCCGTATGGCATGGCCAAGGCCGCACTCGCGCAACTCACGCGCAATCTGGCCTGCGAATGGGCCGCCGACGGTATCCGCGTCAACGCGGTCGCGCCATGGTACATCCGCACCCAGCGCACGCAATCCGCGCTCGCCGATCCGGACTATCTGGACGAGGTGCTTGCGCGTACGCCGATGGGACGCATCGGCGAGCCCGAGGAAGTTGCCGCTGCAGTCGCGTTCCTGTGCCTGCCGGCCGCGGCCTACATCACAGGCGAATGTATCGCGGTCGATGGTGGATTTTTGCGCTATGGATTCTAGAGGTGTGGCCAAGCGTACGCACCACTTCCGCTTGCCCTATCGCGCGCCGTACGATTTCGCCGCGCTGCTCGCGTTCTTCTCGCGACGTGCAATCCCTGGCGTGGAGCAGATCGATGCCGACAGTTATTCGCGTCGATTCGCCCTCGATGGTGCGATCGGCACGCTGCACGTCAGCCAGATTGCCGACGACGACGCACTTGCGCTCGCATGCGGCGCATGTTCGATCTTGACGCCGACATGGCCGCGATCCATGCACGGCTCCGGCGCAAGGCGCCGCTGCGCGCGCTGGTGCGCCGGCATCCGGGCCAGCGTCTGCCCGGCGGCTGGGACGGTTTCGAGATCGCGGTGCGCGCCGTGCTCGGCCAGCAGATCAGTGTCGCCGCGGCGCGCACGCTGGCCTCGCGGCTGGTGCAGCGCTTCGGTGTTGAGGTGAGCTTGCCTGGAGGCGAGAAATTCCACTTGTTTCCCTTGCCGCGTGGCCTTGTCGATGCCGATCTTGGCGTGATCGGCGTCACCCGCGCCCGCGCGCAGACGTTGCGCTCGATGGCACAGGCGCTGTGTGAGGGCAGGGTCGATTTCCGGCCGGACCAGAGTCTGGAAGAATTTGTGGAAAAGTGGATCCAGCTGCCCGGCATCGGCCCTTGGACCGCGCACTACATCGCGATGCGCGCACTCAGTCATGCCGATGCGTTTCCCGCAGCGGATCTGGTGTTGCGCAAGGCGGTGTCGGGCGACGGCACGCCGGTACCGCTCAAGCAATTGCAGACGATGGCCGAAGTCTGGCGACCTTGGCGGGCGTATGCGGTATTGTATTTGTGGCGCAGCGCGAGTTGAATCGTGCTTCATCGAGGCAGCCGCCTATGTACTACGATTATCTCGACACGCCGATTGGCCGCTTGCTGCTCGCACTGGACGGGCAGGGTCTGCGTCATGTCGATTTCGAAAGCGGCCGTCATCCGACGCCGATCGGCGCGGACTGGGAGCGTGGCGCCGGCGCACTGCACGAAGCACGCGCGCAACTGAAGGCCTACTTCGCCGGACGCCTGACCGAATTCGACTTGCCGTTGGCGCCGCAGGGCAGCGAATTCCAGCAGCAAGTCTGGCTGGAATTGTTGCGCATTCCCTACGGCGCGACCATGAGTTATGGCGAGATCGCGCGCCGGCTCGGCGATCCATCGGCATCGCGGGCGGTCGGCGCCGCCAACGGACGCAATCCGATGCCAATCGTCGTGCCCTGTCACCGTGTGATCGGCGCTGACGGCAGCCTGACGGGTTTCGGCGGCGGCTTGCCGGTGAAACGCTTTCTGCTCGATCATGAGCAGCGCAATTCCACTTTTACCCTTGCGCCTTAGAGCGTCTCAGCATCCGCCGAGTTGATCTTCCAGCTCGTCCTGCTGGGGTTGCAGCACCGCTTGCTCGTCCTTGAACGCGCGCCGCAGTTTTTCGTGCACTTTGTTGTATTGCCCGCGCAGGTAATCGCAGGTTTGGTCAGCCGTAGCGGGCTCGCAGGTATCCTGGATCGCGACGTAGGCGGCAGCGACAGCCACTTGTGGCGAGGTGTCGATGGGAATCTTGCGCACGCCGGGCGCGGATACGCCGATGCCGCCCGGGCCGTACGCCGATGCAAGCGGCTTGTCGGGAATGCCGAGCACGCCGGCCGGTACCATGCGTGGTGGGGTCACGCCGTCCCGGCTCACGTAATGCGTGCCGTCTTCCGGGCGGGTGCAGACCCACAATGAGGGTAACGCCTTGTGCGGCTGCTGTGGCAGTGACGCCGCGGGTGTCGGTGGCGGCGTCGTCGCGGCGGCTTCTTCATCGCTTGTGGCGGGTGGTGTGGGCGGTGGGTTGGCGATATGGATCGGGGTTTCGCTATCGCCCGCGTGGCAGGGTTGATCCTGAAACGTGACGCTACCTTGTGCATTAGTGCATTTGTAAACATCGCCGGCATGCGCCGCACCCAGCAGACCAGGCGCGAGCAGAAGAAAGATGAAAATCGGTCGTGAGAGCATGCGAGCAACATCCCTATGCCGTCATTCTAACGCGGCGATGTGCGTGCCGCTTAACGGGTGCGATGCTGTAATTCCCGCGCCAGCGATATGGATGCCGATGGCAACAACACGGCACTGGCCGCACGGCGGCGTGCCCTGAATGGCCACGCTGGAAGCGGACGCGACGGAGTATTGGATACGCCGCCGCGTCGCCGAATGGCTGAATCAGTGAGTCTTTTCCATTTGCTGCGCAGAGTTTTGAGCGGTATCCAGCGCCTGCTTGGCCTGGGTCTTGGCCAAGTCGCGATTGGCGTCGGCCTGCTTCTCGCAAGCGTCCTGCTGATTGCTGGGCATTGCCTTGCAGGATTGCTTGGCGACGGCATAGTCCGCATCAGCCTTGGTGATTGCCACGTCGTAATGCGATTGCGCTTCGGTCTTCATCGTGCTGGCCTGGGCGCTGGCCAGATCCTTGTGCGCATCTTGCGCAGTTGCCCCGGCTTCGGCACGCGCTTTGGCGATGTCCTTGGATGCTTCCGTATCCGCCTTGGCCACGTCGGCCGCCGCACGTGCGCGCGCTGCTTCAGCCGCTTGCTGCGCCTCGGCAATCTTGTCGGTTGCCTTTTTCTGTGCCTCGGCAACTTCCTTGCTGGCCTGTTGCTGGGTTTTGGCGATGTCGCTCTGCGCCTCTGCCGCGGATTTTTGCTCGTTGCATGCCGTCAGCGACAGCGCGGCAAGAATGGCGCAAGCCAGATGTATAGTCGTTTTCATAATTGATCCCGGTCGTAGTTGAACATGGGTTGCAACAAGGGTATGCACGCGCAATGTGCGTGTGTAGCCTGCATGATTGGAGCAACTGGCGTGCCATGTCTGTGCGGTCGGAAACATAGGCGCAATCCTTATGCGAACAGGGTTGCGCGCAGGGTAAGCATGCAGTTTGCCCGACCGGCGACGCGGACGATGCACTTCGCAATCTGAAGGGGCCGGACTACGCGAATCAACGCTGCCGCTGGATTCCCGTCGGCAGGTTGGCGATACGCGCGTACTCAGCGTCGGTGAAGCGATCCGGATGTGCCAGCCAGTCGTCAATCAGCGGTGAGGCGTCGTTACCCCAGAATAGTTCATCGCCGACGCGCAGCGTTGGCACGCCGAAGACGCCGGTCGCGAGCGCAGCGTCTGTATTCGTGCGCAACTGCATTTTCACGTTTTCTGAATTTGCCGCGTTTTCCACATCGGTAATTCCGAGTGCGCGGCCCACTTCGGCAAGTTCCGCCGCATTCGTGCCGGCATGGCCCTCGCGCCAGAGATGATTGAAGATCGCCTCGACCGAATCCCAACTCGCACCCGCTGCGATGCACAACCGCAATGCCGTCAGCGGATTGAACGGATGCGCCGGTGGAAAGCGCAGTGGAATACCGGCGTGCGCGGCCTGCCACTGCACGAAGCGATAGGTGAACTCGCGCTTGCCGGGAATCTCGGCCGGCCCGATATTGCCGTATTGCTTCAACACCGCGCCGAACGCGATCGGCACCGGCGTGATGACGATGCGCCGGCGCCATTCGTGAACCTTGCCTAGTTGCAGGTACGAAAATGGCGAGATGAAGTCGAAGTACCAATAAGCGTTCATGGGTCAGTGCAACGTCTTGAATGTATCAGGATCGAACGCATCCACCGCAACGACTTCATTGCGCGCCGCGTCGGCCTCCTGCAGCAATTCATACTCTTCCTCGGTGATGATGCCGGCCTTCAAACCCATTTCGTCGAGCATATAGCCGGGCGCGCGATCAAGCATGCCGGCGCGCACCGCGTCGCGCAACTTGGTTTCGACCGGAATCGCACGCACCGCTTTCGTCAGCGCCGCTTCCAGCGCGCCCAGGCCAACCTCGGTCGGTGGCGGCACGAAGATGTCGGCAGTCAGATTGATGCGTGCCTCGCGGTCTTCCAGGATGTCGCGCGCCACGCGCGCGCCAAGCTTGTCCGACGGCGGGCGAAAGCGCGCACCGAGCGGAAAGATCGTCCACGACAGCAGCCATGCCGCGGGCCGTGCCGGTAGACTTTCGAGTATGCCGAGCAGGGCTTCCTGGATGCGATAAAGGCAATGCTCCGCGCTCCAGCACACGAGATTGTAATTGGCCGTGGTCTTGCCCTCGTCGTGATAGCGCTTGAGCGCGCACGAGGCCAGATACATGTAGGCGAGCGCGTCGGCCAAGCGTCCGGAAATCTTCTCGCGGCGCTTGAGCGAACCGCCGAGCGTGCCCATCGCGACATCGGACAGCAGTTCGAAGGCGGCGGAGAAACGCGACAGATGCTGGTAGTAACGCGTGGTGTCTTGCGTGCGCGGCGCTGCGGCGAGTCGGCTGCCGGTCCACGCGAGTAATTTCGCTCGCGTGGAATTGCGGGCCAGCAGGTTGATGTGGCCAAAAAGTGCCTGATCGAATTTCTTCAGATCGTTGTCGGCGATCGCCGCGATCTCGTGCTGCACGAAGGGATGACAGCGGATTGCGCCCTGGCCGTAGATAATCATCGAGCGCGTGAGGATATTCGCGCCTTCCACCGTGATGCCGATCGGCACCGCATCCCACGCGCGCGCCAGCGTATTGCGCGGCCCTTTCTGGATCGCCGCACCGGCGCGGATATCCATCGCATCGGTGACGACTTCGCGCATGCCTTCGGTGAGGTAACACTTGGCGATTGCCGACAGCACCGCGGGTTTTTCGCCGGCGTCGAGCGCGCCGCAGGTCAGCGTACGCGTTGCCGTCATCATGTAGGTTTTGCCGGCGATACGCGCCAGCGGTTCCTCGATGCCCTCGAAGCGGCCGATCGGCGTGTCGAACTGTTCGCGCACCGTCGCGTAGGCGCCGCTGATGCGCGTGGCCATCTGCGCGGCACCGACGCTCAAGGCCGGCAGCGAGATCGAGCGCCCCGCCGCGAGGCATTCCATCAACATGCGCCAGCCCTGACCGATGCCGTCGCGGCCGCCGATCACGCAATCCAGCGGAGCGAACACATCCTTGCCGACGATCGGGCCATTCATGAACGGCACACCCATGGGGTCGTGGCGCTGGCCGATATCGACGCCCTCCAGATCGCGCGAGATCAGTGCGCAGGAGATACCGAGATCTTCCTTGTCGCCGAGCAGGTGATCCGGATCCTTGATGCGGAAGGCGAGGCCAATCAGGGTCGCGACCGGCGCCAGGGTGATATAGCGCTTCTTCCAGTTCAGGCGCAGGCCGAGCACTTCCTTGCCGTCGACCATGCGTTTTTCGACGACGCCTTCGGATTGCGTC
>JANXVS010000595.1 GCA_025351555.1 Pseudomonadota bacterium
ACTTCGCCTTCGCCGTTGAGTTCGGTAACACCGCGGCGTTCGTCCGGCGCCAGTTCCACCCGTGCCACATCGCGCACGAGTACCGGCGTTCCATGTTCGCTCTTGAGCACGAGCTGCTCGATGTCGCGTGTCCCGTGCAGATAGCCGCGGCCGCGCACCATGTACTCGGTTTCGGTCATCTCGATGGTGCGACCACCGACGTCGGTATTGCTGCGCCGAATCACGTCGGCGACTGCGGCTAAGGCAATTCCGTACTGGCGCAACTTGGTCGGATCGACGGTGACTGCGTACTGGCGCACGAAGCCGCCGATGCTGGCGACTTCGGCGACTCCCTGTGCCTTGGTCAACTGATAGCGCACATACCAATCCTGGATGGCGCGCAGTTCGTCGAGCGATTGGTTCTTGCCTTCGATCGCATACTCATAGACCCAGCCAACGCCGGTGGCATCGGGTCCGATTTGCGGAGTCACGCCTGCAGGCAATCGTCCGGCGGCAAAGTTGAGGTACTCCAACACGCGCGATCGGGCCCAGTACAGATCGGTCCCGTCTTCGAAGATGACATAGACGAACGATGCGCCGAAGAACGAAAAACCGCGCACAACCTTTGAGCGCGGCACAGCCAGCATCGCCGTCGTCAGCGGATAGGTCACCTGATCCTCGACAACCTGCGGCGCCTGACCCGGCACATCGGTAAACACGATCACTTGCACGTCGGACAGGTCGGGCAGGGCGTCGAGGGGGGTCCGTATTACCGCGAAAATGCCAGCACCGACCACAACCAACGTGCCCAGCAGCACCATGAATACGTTGCGAGCCGACCACTCGATCAGGCGAGCGAGCACATCAGCCCCCGTGCCCGGAATGCGCCGGCGGCTTATCGGTTTCGGGCGCTTTCGGTTTGGCCGCGGGGTCGGGGTCGCGCTCCGGCGCAGCTTTGGAATCGCCGTGCGCGGCGTGCGGGCCCAGTCCACTCAGCGCCGCACGCAAATTGCTCTCCGCATCGATCAGGAAATTGGCCGCAACGACCACGACGTCGCCGTCGGCGAGCCCTCGAGTAATTTCGATATACGTCTCGTCATGGCGACCCACATCCACCTCGCGCGGCTCGAAGCGCCCTTCGGCCAGAGCGACCAGCACGATGCGGCGCCGACCACTGTCGAGTACCGCCGATGTCGGTACGGCGAGTACGGCTTCGCTGTCCTTGGCCGACACCATGACATTGCCGTACAGGTTAGGCCGCAGCGTGCCGTCGCTGTTGTCGAGTACAACTCGCAATCGAATCGTTCGCGCGGCTTGGTCGATGGTGGGGTAGACGAACGCGACCGCACCGCTGAACGTGCGGCCGGGCAACGCCGGGGACGTGAATACCACGGATTGCCCCAACTCGACCCGGCTCGCTTCGAGTGTGGGAACGTCGGCGAGCAACCAGACTTGCGACAAGTCGGCCAGCTCCAGGATCTTCTCGCCGGGCATGAACCGCATGCCTTCGATAGCCGGTTTGTCCAACACTACGCCGTCCACTGGAGCGCTCAACGTGAGTAGACGACGCACTTCTCCGGCCCGTAGTCGAGCCAATTGCCCGCTCCCGATACCCCAGTTTTGCAGGCGGCTGAGCGCGGCATCGGCCAGTGCTTGCATACCTTGCTTAGCTTGCGGATCGCTGGCTGCGAGCGCGCGTAGTGCGCGCTGTGCGATAAGGTATTCGTTCTGCGCGGAGATCAGTTCAGGACTGTACACATCGGCCAATGGCGCACCGCGCCGAACTAGCGCGCCAGTCTGATTGGCATAGAGTCGCTCGATCCATCCCTCGAAGCGCGGCGCGATAACGTGTCGGCGTGTTTCGTCCACTGCGATGCTGCCGCTGGCACGAAGCTGCTCGTCGAGCACGCGACGCTCGGTCGCCTGGGTGCGCACTCCAAGACGCTGAATCTTTTCCGGCGAGATCACCACGGTGCCTGGCGCTGCGGGCGCATCTTCAGCGTAGACCGGCACATAGTCCATGCCCATGGGATCCTTCTTTGGCACTGGCGAGGTGTCGGGAAGGCCCATGGCGTTGCGGTAGTACAGAACCTTGCGTGCCTGCGGCGCAGCGGGCGCATCATCAGCGTAGACCGGCACATAGTCCATGCCCATGGGATCCTTCTTTGGCACGGGCGAGGTGTCGGGAAGACCCATCGCATTACGGTAGTACAGAACCTTGCGTGCCTGCGGCGCTGCGGCTTGCGGCGTGGCACCCGATGGCGTGTCATTGGTGGCGCGACGTGCTCCGATCCACCAACCAAGTCCCCCGCTCGCGGCGATGCTGAAGAGCACAGCCAGGATCCCTGCGCGCTTCATCGAGCTTCTCCTATCAGACTGCGTAGCGTCGCCGCGCTCAGAAGTGCGTCGCGCGTTGCGTCAAGGCGCGTAAGGTCGGCGGCGCGGCGCTGACGTAGCGCGTCGAGCAACGTGGTGAAATCCACGGCACCGACTTGGTAACTGGACAACGCAGACTCGAAATTTGCATCCGTTTGCGGCAACAGGGTATGCTCGATGAGTGCGCGCTGTTCGCGCGCGCCTTCCCAATTTGCTCGAATTTCGCCTGTTTGACCGCGAAGCTGCACAGCGATCGCGTCGCGTCGTGCCGCCGAGGCATCACGCATCAATGTGGCTTCGTGTTCTTGATTGCGTCGCGTCGTTTGTTGGAACGGAATTTCGATTTCGAACATCAACTCCCAGCTTGCAAGCCGCGATCCGACCTGGATCGGCGCGATGCCGACGGTGAGATCCGGATAGCGATTTCGATAGGTCAGCTCGCGGCGATCCTCGGCCGCTTCGACCGACGCGCCCGCGGCGGCGAGCGCTGGATGCGCGTCAAGCGACGCCGCGATCGCTGCATCGAGATTTGTCGGCAGTTCGAGTTCGGGTTCACCCGCCGGTTCAGCGAGTGGTTCGTCCGGGCCGCGCGCCAGACTCGCATTCAGTTGCGCCTTCGCTTCGCGTTGCATCGCCATCCGCTCGATGCGCTCGCGCAACATGCTGGTGCGTTCAACCTGCGCCTTGATCGCATCCTGCTGTGGCGCGAGCCCGGCCGCATATCGCTGGTTCGCCAGCTGTTCCAGATTGGAAAGCACGTCGACGATGCGATCGAGCGTCGCCGCACTCTGGCCGGCATACCAGTAGCGCACATACGCTTGTTCGGTGGTGGCAATTAGTTCGCGCAGGCGCGCGTCGCGCCGGTATGCTGCAGACGAGGCGTCAGCACTGGCAGCATCGCGCGCGAGGTCGCGCTTGCCCCACAATGGAAAACGCTGGCGCAGTTGGTAGAACGTCGAGCCGACTTGCCCCGGCAGCACGCGGGGCTTGTGAACGCTGATGTCGCGCAATTCGATCTGCGCCATTGGATCAGGCAGCGCACCCGCCGGCTGGATTCGCGCGTCGGCTGCCTGCGCTTCCAGCGTCATTGCGAGCAAATCCGGATTGTGCGCGATCAACCAGGAATGCAGTGATGCGACCGTTGCGCCGGGCGGGTCCGAAACTTCGGCGCCATAGGGCGCTGCACGAACGGTCGTCGCGACTACCAAGATGAGCGCGAATGCGAACATACGGCAGCAGACCTGCCAAGCGAACAAGATCTGACATTGATTCATTGGCTCAAAATCCTAAAAAACTGCGCCATGAATCAAACGCATCGTCGAGTGCTAGCGCGTGGCGCGCAAGCCTTGAATCCGTAGTCGCGACAAATCTCATTCGCGACATCCCTCGTGCGTCATATCGTCGCCGCATACATCGCAAATGCGCATGCCCGCAAAACCCTCAGGGCTGTCAGCGCCCACACCCTCTGAAATCCACAGGTCAAGATGAAGGCCTACTCCTCTTCATTCGGGTCCCGGTATTCCTTCGGCAGATGATGGGCAATGCCCTTGTGGCAGTCGATGCAGGTCTGACCCGCATCCTTCGCCGCCATGTGCTTCTTGTACACTGACTGCTTCTGGACATCGCCACTCATGGCATCAAAGCTGTGGCAGTTGCGGCATTCCTGGGAGTTGGCGGCTTTCATCCGCGCCCATTCCTTGGTTGCCATTGCCATGCGATGGGCTTCGAACTTCTCGGGCGTATCAATGTAACCAGTGATCTTGCCCCACACTTCCTGGCTCGCTTGAATCTTGCGGATTATCTTGGGTATCCATGCGTGTGGCACGTGGCAGTCAGAACATATCGCGCGCACGCCGGTGCGGTTGCTATAGTGGATTGTCTGCTGATATTCCTTGTATACATAGTCGCGCATCTCGTGGCAGCTGATGCAGAACTCAAGCTGGTTGGTTGCCTCCATTCCGGTATTAAAGCCGCCCCAGAATATGATGCCGCCGAAGAAGCCGACTACCAGCAGGGTCAACAGCGCAAATTTCGCGCTCGGCCTGCGCAGAAATCGCCAGAAACGCCGCAATGCTCCGGGATTTTGTTTGCTCATGGATTCGCTCCGCTGGATCGTTGGCGATACGATGAAAGTGGCCGCGTTCTGTTGTCACGACAGTGGGGCAGCCGAATGAGCCGACGCCGTCGCGTCACAGGGATAGAATCCAGTCCACGAGATTCTTGATCTGACTCATATCCTTCGGTGGCGAAGTCTTGACGATCTTGTGCTCTTCCTCATGCCCATCCGGGAACTTCGCTTTTTCACCCGAGGTGATGTGTTCGATCAGACGGGTTTCGGCGTTGTCCTTGCCTTTGTACTTTTCTGCGACCTTCTTGTATGCAGGACCATCCTTGTCCTTGTCCACCGCATGACATTTGAAGCAATTGTTCTGCCGTGCCAACGCCTTCGCGGCGTCCGCGTCAACGTCGGCCCTGGCCGAGAGGGAAATACCGAAGCCGGCACACATCAACGCGATTGTGATCTTTCGACCATGGCTCATGAGTTGATTCACATCCGTTCTCCTTGATTGTTCTTGAAGCTGAATCGCTGCAAAGTCGTGCCAGAACTAGCTAGAATAGCACCCAGGCCAGAAGATATAGCGAGTTGTTATCCTTTGCGTTTCTTCCAAACCCATCGTAGTTCTTGCTCGCTCCATTGAATTGTTGGTACGCGGTATAGCGGACCGCCAACTTGATGTTATGAACCGGCAGATAGTTGACTTCCGTGACCCATCCGCGGCTGTTCGGACTACCGCTGGCGCTGCCCATGACCGCTTCGCCCGTGCCATAGCCGAGCAGATCTTTGTCCCCATTGGTGCGGAACATTTGCACCCCGCCGCCCCACTGCCGACGAAAGAAGTAGTGGAAATCCATACGCATCGTATCCAGATCGGTCGAAGAATTTGACCTCAGACCCATCGGAAAGCTGCTGTTCCAGTCCTGCTTCTCGTTTATCCAGGTCCCATGCGCGGACACGATGTGGTCACCTTTGACGAACTGATAGCTAGCATCTGCGCCAACGTCTCGGAACCGATCGGAACCAGAATTTGAATTTTCGGCGTCGGTCAAGACCTTTCCGATCATGCCGTACGTGCCGATTTCGAAGCTGCTCGGCCCGGACTCCTTTTGCCACGCGAACCGCCAATAGGGTGCATAGCCGTCGAGTGCGGTTTCGATTTTGTCCACCGCCGCCATGAATCGGAATATCCCTGGCTTCGCCTTGCGGTAGCCAGCAACCTCCCCATAGTAGCTTTCGTCCCAAAGAGCATAGATTCCGACGCCACCGACCTGGCTCGCGAGCATCATGTCGATGAGCGTACTGGCGGGCGGCATTACGGCCGCAGAATCGGTGTGTGGGAATCCCCACATCGGCGTACTGTTGTAGATATCCGATACCGTCGGGCTGTTGTTCAGTGTGACGCCATAGGCCAGTTCTTTGTCCCCCACTGACTTGCTATTGGCGTACCGCACATCGAACATCTCCATGCCCCATTTTTTCTCGATGCCATTGTAGTTGTATTGGATCAATGCGCCGGAGTTATCGGTGATCTTGCCAGCGTAGTAAAACCCGGCGGCTTGCGCGATCGTCTCCCGATCGCGAGGGAAGCTATCGGGCATTGCGCCGTCGGTATTGATATTCTTTGTCGCTGTTCTGGATACCTGCAGCAATCCAGAAATGGGGATTCTCTCCAGGAACGGGGCGGCATCCCATTTTTCGGAACTCATGGCAAAACCGCCGAGCTTGAACTGGCGACCAAATCGGGTCAGTTCGGGGAAGACAGTGTGACATTTGTTGCATTCGTAGCCTGTTTGGCGAGCCATGCTGGGTACTGCCTGCACGCTGCTCGTCGCCAGCAGACCGAGGATCGCAGCAAGCACGTATAGGGTCACCGAACCCAATTCCAATTTGACCTTCGCCATGTCGATCCATCTGCCTGAAAAAAGAAAGTGCGCCTAAAACGGTCTTCGCTGCCGTGCAGCATTGCGCATAGCAGTCTTTCTACAACCCTTCCGTGCCAGCGAAACTGATCTGCGTCAATTCCAAGTAACTCTGTGGCTTTGCAGCAAGACGACCTGCGACAAACAGGCTGCGCGTGATCTTTGTTCTATCGCTGCCCTCTCGCAGTTCGATTCGCTGCGCCGCTCACAGCGTGATCGCAGCATGCGGCAACGTCGGTGCGGTAGCACACACTCATGACCGAAGGCGAGTCGCCGCCGTCAAGCGGCGGATGCACTTCATGTGATCCAGGTCAATATCCGCCCGTGTACAGGCAATACAATCTCTGCGAATAGTTGGCGAGTTCGTGATGGAGTCCGGGATATTTTTGCAGCTATCGAAACATTTCCCAGCTTCGGCCGTTGGCGAGAATGAATTGCCCGACAAACCGGTGGTTTTGTAGCTGATTCAGCAACAACTGAGCAAATATGTTTTTACTTCTAGGAGATAAATCATGCACTTCTTTGGCGAGAGTTTCTGGGGGATGCATTTTTTCTGGTGGATATTCTGGATAGCGGCGATGTCGCTGTTGTTTTCTCCGATTACGCCAATTTCGCAAGGCCGAGGGTGGCAGACGCCACTTGAGATATTGCAACGGCGCTATGCCGCAAGTGAGATTTCGACGCAGGAATACGAAGAACGCAAGGCCAAGATTGAGCGCGATACTCAACCGATGAAGTAGCGAGTTCATGTATCAAGGCAAACGCGAACGATTTAGTAAGGCGTATTGCCATATCGTCTTTATTGGACCTCACTACTGTCCGGTTAATCGTCGAACAAGATCAATTGATTAGGGCGATCGAGCGGATCGGTCCGAAATGCATCGGTC
>JANXVS010000020.1 GCA_025351555.1 Pseudomonadota bacterium
CGACGAGGCCGCAGTAATGGGAACGCATGGGTTACGACTCCGGGATTCCGGCCGCATCCGCGGCCGCAGGATCGCGCATCCTACGAAGGATTTTGCTGCACTGCAAACAAAACGCCCGCCGAAGTGGCGGGCACTGACCACCTTAGCTATTCAGGGCGATGGAAAAACACAGAGGAGACCGCCAAAAACGCTTACCGCTTGATGTGCGGACCGACCCATGAAGGGGCCGGCGCAGTGCCAGCAACTTTCTGCTGGCACTGCGTGAGTCGAGTACGGACCTGTGCCGGACTTAAGCGTGCGAAATCTGCACACGAACGTGCAGTATTTCGCGTACTGATCAGTAACGATCAGCGCCAGCGGCGATCGATGGTGAAAACTCCGGCGCAGCCCTGGACTACCCAGATTCCGGCGCGGTTCGAACCCCAAGTCTGACCTTCCACGCAAGGTGTACCGGATGTTTGCTGTTCAAGGGAAGCACGCCCGCCGCCACCGAGGTCCACGCCGCAAAAATTGTATTCGTAGTCATGGCTGGCGCAGCGTATGGCGAATCGCTGATCCCAACTGGAGTCGGGCTGCCAACCGCCGCCCTGATCGCCCGCGCTGCTGTAACCATGCCCGCGACCACGGCCGCGACCCCGCTGCTCGACAGCCACGAAACGGCCGCCGCAACCGCCATCCACCCACAGCCCGTCCTGGTCGATATCCCAGTTTTGACCGCGAACACACCGTGTATGGGAAAGTTGCCGCACGATACGCGCGTCGTGCCAAGGCACATCGCAACGGGTGACGGCAAAGTCGTGGCTCTGACAATCCACTGCACCACCGGAGCGATGATCCGCGCGCGCAGCGGGAACCGACGCGAAAAAAAGCACGAAGAGAGAAATTACCGCAAATAATCGTGTCATCATCACACTTCTCCTTCCAATCCCTGAGCGCAATTGCTCCAATTACAGTGTAGTCGGATTTTCCAGGGGCGGGTGGCGCCTGGAACACTATCCGATCACGCCGCTTTGTTGGCGTTCAGAATTGTCCGAAGGCGGTTGCCCGGCGGATAGTCAGTTCCCCGGCGCAGGAGTGGATTTGGATTCCGGCTTGGAGACCGCTGCCTTATCGGCCGGCTTTTTTTCCGCGACTTTGCTCTCAGCCGGCTTGGCGCTTTCGGCCGGCTTGGTATCGGCCTGCTTGGCATCGGCTGTCTTCGGTTCGCCCTTTTCCACCAGATTGCGTTTTTTGTCGCCGTCTTTCTTGAAATCGGTTTCGTACCAGCCGCTGCCGGACAGGCGGAATGAAGGCGCGGTCAAACAGCGCCGCACACCGGGGGCCCCGCATTGCGGGCATGCATTCGGATCGGGGTCGCTCAATTTCTGCAAGCGATCAAAATGCTCGCTGCAAGTTACGCATTCAAATTCGTAGATCGGCATGGAAGGAAATCGATAAGCGGGGGAACCTGACAAACTATGCGGCTGCGGCACGCAAATACAAGCCCAGGCCATGCTCCGGACTTGTGTAACCCACGATACCGCTGCCGGATCAAACCGGCAGCGGTATCGCTTTCCCGACGCTTGTATTGATCAGAAATCGCGCGTCAGGCGCATACCCAGCGTCCGCGGTTGCACGGGAATGATATAGGTATTCCCGCCGCAAATTTCTGCGCGGCATTCGGCGTAATTGGCGATTTGACCACGGTTGTCGAACGCATTCTTCAGATAGAAGTCAAGCGACCACTGGTCCTTCTTGAAGCCCGCGGAAAGATCGACCGTCCCGTACCCCGGCAGATCGCCGAGAATGCCGCCTTGCAGGAGGCGCAGGTCTGAGCGCCGGCGGCCGGTACCAAACACCGCTCCCTGTGCGTAGGCTTCGTTGCCGTAGAAGTCGAAGGTGTAGCGTGCGGTCAGATCGCCCTTTACCTTCGGTGTGATCGGCAACTGCGTGCCTTTCGGCGCCAATGGTCCATCCGGGAAATCGCTCGAAGGCGGGCACACCGTGACCGGTTGATCGTTTGCATCCAGCGCACCGCAATAGTTCTGCGTAAGCTCGGAGTGATAGACCGCAATACCGCCGGTCAGTATCAGGTTATAGGTCGCCGACCAACTCACGTTGGATTCAAAACCACGGATGCGTGCCTGGTTGGCATTCCTGATCTCGGTCAGGCCATTGGCGCCGACCACAGAAAACTGGAAGTCCTTCCAGTTTTCCTGGAACACGGCGCCGTTCCAGCGCAGATGGTGATCGAGCCATTCGGTCTTCCAGCCGAACTCGTAGTTGGTCAGAAAATCCGCCTGGTACGGCGGCAGCGTACCGCGACGATTGATGCCGCCGGGCCGGAATCCTTCCGACCACGTCGCGTAGATCATCTTGTCCGCATCGAACTTGTAGGTCAGGTTGGCGCGGCCTATGTGATCGTTCTGCGTGACCTTCTTGTCGAACTCCTTGCATGGGGCGCCCTCGAACGGTATCGAATCGGGACAATCGGTCTGGCCAGGGGAGCCACCGAAGTAGGCAGTCGTTGGATCGCTCCCGCCATAGCCAAAGAAGCCTCTCAGGCTGTTTGCGGTGTGGAAGAAGCGAGCGCCGACAGTTGCAGTCAGATTGTCGGTCAGATCGTAGGACGCCTCGCCGAACAAAGCCCGGTCGTTGTCCTCGCGCACCTGCCGGGTCAGCCAGATCGTATTCGGCCAGCCGGTAACGGAAAGATCGGAGCCGAGATTGTCGATCAGGTAATCCTGCAGGATGTCGTGCGACTGGCGTTCGGTGAAGGCGCCGACGGTAAAACGCAAGCGCTGATCGCGCGGAGACGAGACGCGCAACTCGTTGCTGGTCTTGCGATACGCATCCTCGGCGTGGATGTGCTGGCTGGGATCGATCAGGTTGCCATTGTTGTCATGGATATAGGCGCCGTAGCCGGCCAGCGTGTCGTACCAGAACGAGTAGTCGCTGTAGTCCTGGTCGTAGTGATCGCTGCGATTGAGGTGAGCACCGGTATAGACGACATCGAAATTGCCGATCTTGCCTTGCACCGTGAGCGCGGACTGGATCCAGCGGTCCTCGGATTTCTCCGGAAAGAAGTGAGTGACCTTCAGATCGCCGACATGCGGATCGAACGCATAGATGCCGTTGACATGCGCACTCTGCGCGACCACGCTCGGCGTGATCGACCAGTTGTCGTTGAGGTCGATCTTGAGCGCGGCGCGCCCACCGCGGGTGTCGGCAAAGTTGTAGTTCTCACGCGCCTGGCTGGCGTTGTTGATCGTGATCGGCGGCAGCGTTGTGCCATCGATGGGGCTGGTTCCCGTGTAGGTGCGTGTGCCATAAACATTGTCGATGTAGCCGGCATCCTGCTTGCTCCAGCCGACCACGCGCAACGCCATCCACGACGTCAGCGGCAGATTCACGTAGCCTTCGGTGATGTAGCCGGTGTTGCCGTGATCGATGGTGCTGACCTCGGCGCTGACGCTGGCGGAAAACGCCGTCGGGTCAGGCTTGTTGGTGATGATGCGAATCGTGCCCGATTCAGAGCTTGCGCCGTACAGCGTACCTTGCGGGCCGGCCAGCGCCTCGATGCGCTGTACGTCATAGATATGCGGGTCGATGGCACCGACGGCCGTGGTGATCGGCTGCTCGTCGAGATAGACACCCACACTCGGCGGAGGGCCAGAGTGATTGCCGTTGCTGCCGCTCTCGACTCCGCGCATCGAAACCTGGCCAAAACCGGGCTGGTAAGCGCCTTGCGAAGAGCTGGTAGATACGCTGGGCAGCAGCTTCACGTAATCGGAGATGTCCGCCACGTTCATCTGCGTCAGCTTGTCGGTGTTCAGCACGTCCAGGCTGATCGGCACGTCTTGCAGATTCTCGGTGCGTTTCTGCGCGGTTACCGTGATCGTTTCCAGTTCGCTCGACTTTGTCGTCTGATCCGTCCTGGCCCCTTCGGCCTGCGGATCGGGATCGGCATCAGTCGCGGCAAAAACCGGCGCGAAACAGGCCAGGTGAATGGCTGCGGCCAACGGCAGGCGGGACAAGGTGAAACGGCTGGAACAGCGCAACCTGTTGCTGGATGATACTTTCATGGTCTCTCCCCGGGATTTTAATTTTAAGCAACAATTTCCACAATGAAACTAAGTTCCGGACCGCGCAATACCATCCTTCAGCGCCGGCCGTAGCGCGACTTTCAACGGATCCAGCCAGGGCTCGTAGTGCTGCCAATGATCTATACCTGACCGATAAATCGGCTGACGCACCTGCTCCGAACTGGCCGTGCGCACCGGGCGTTCATTCTCGAAGAAACGCAGGCACGCATCCTCGAACGGCAAGCCGCAGTAGTCGAGCAGCCGGCGTACTTCACTTTCCGTGTTCTCGACCATTTCCTCGTAAATCACGCGATGCACGCGACCGGGCAGCACCGCGTCGAAATGCGCCATGAGCTCGACGTAATCGCGATAGTAGCGCCCGATATTCTCAAGGCCGTAGCTGAAACTCTGGCCGTGCGCAAAATGCTGTTTGAAACAGGAAAATCCACAGGCCAGCGGGTTACGGCGCGCATCGATGATCTTCGCATTCGGCAACACCAGATGGATCAGGCCGACATGGGCAAAGTTGTTCGGCATCTTGTCGATGAAGTAGCACCGGCCCAGCTTGCGATGGATCCGGGTGCGCGCCAGGTATTGCTCGCCCAGTGCGCGCAGCTCGTCGCCGCGCAGCCGCGCGAGCACATCATGGTAGGCGCCTGCCCGTCCGTCGGCAGCTGCATTGCGTAGCGCGCGGGTGATGGAAATGATATCCGGCAGTTCCATCGTGCCCTCGACCGCAGAATGGCTCGACAGGATCTGTTCGATCAAGGTCGAGCCGGCACGCGGCAAGCCGACGATGAAAATCGGATCAGCCGCGTCGCAGCCCATGCCCGTGCGCTCGCGGAAAAATTCGGCAGTATAGGTTTCTCGCACCCGTGAGAGGCGCGCCGTGGTGTCGTCGCTGTTGTAGGGAATCTGGACCAGCCGGAGGGCATTGCCGCGGCCGTAATGCTGGAACGAAGGCGCGTAATCGGCACGGTCTTCCAGCGCCTTGCCGACGGCGAACTCCAGACTCAGGCGATGCTCGTCCTTCAGATCGCGGCGCGCCAGCGCGGCCTGCATCGTTTCGAGCTGGGCATCGCTGAAACGAAACGTCTTCAGATTGGCGAGGCTCCAATACGCCTCGCCGAAATCCGGATCCAGTTCGATGCAGGTGCGATACGCGGCAATCGCGCGATCCAGATGCCCCGCCGTCTTGGCCGCATGCCCCAGGCTCAGCCAGATCGGCGCCTGCTTAGGATTCTCGCTGACCAGCGCACTGTAGATATCGATGGCCGTTTCATAGTCGCCGGTGTGGCAGAGCGCCACCGCTTTCAGATTGCGATACGCCGGATTGCCCGGATCGCCGCGCAGCAGCCGTTCCAATTCGACGAGCCCCTGCTGCGGCTTGTTCACCCGGTTCAGCACGATCGCGTAATTGTGCCGCGCCTCGTGGAATCCCGGCGCGAGCTCAAGACAGCGTTCGAGCAGGCGTTCCGCATCCTCGCCACGATCCAGACGCATTGCAAGCTCGGCCAGCATGCGGATCGCAACCACATCCGTCGGCGCCTGCTTGAGGTGATTGCGCAGTCCTGCCTCGGCCTCGGGAATACGGTTGGCGTGCAGATCCGCTGCCGCATTCATCAGCGCGGCATCGTGTACTGCATGGCGCAC
>JANXVS010000021.1 GCA_025351555.1 Pseudomonadota bacterium
CCGAAGCCACCACTGCTCCAGCCGCCACTGCCGCCACGGCTGGCGAATCCACCGCCGCTGCCGCCGAGCCAGCCGAGGATCAAGCCGAACACGCCCATGCCGATGCCGACTCCGATCAGACCGCTGATGAACCAGGCGAGACCGCCCGTGGCGGCGCCAATCAGGCCCGCGCGCGGCGCCGTGGGTACGCGGCCGAAGAACGCACGCAGCCAGAGGCCGACGAACAGCGCCGTGGTCAGGGTGTTGAATACATCGCCATGACGGCGGCCATCGTTTTTCCCGGTGAGGGGCGGCGGCAAATCCTCGCCATTGATCAGCTTGGTCAAGGCATCGGTCGCGTCGTGGATGCCGCCGTAGTAATCGCCGGCGCGGAATTTCGGGGTGATGTATTCGCGGATGATGCGCGCGCTGGCCGCATCGGGAATCGCGCCTTCCAGGCCACGCCCGACCTCGATGCGCACACGATGATCATTTTTGGCAATGATCAACAAGGCGCCATCGTCCACTTTATTGCGTCCGAGTTTCCAGGCGTCGACGACGCGGATCGAGTACTGCTCGATCTCTTCCGGCTGCGTGGTCGGCACCACAAGCACGGTCAGTTGCGAGCCCTTGCTTTGCTCCAGTGCGGCGAGTTCGGATTCCAGCGTCTGCTTTTGCTGCGCGTCGAGCGTGCCGGTCGTGTCAGTTACGCGCGCGGTCAACGGCGGAATCGACAGCAAATCAGCGGCGGCCGCAACGGCCAGCGTCAGAGTGAGGCCGGCCAGGATTGGCAGCAGACGACGTATCATCTTCCCTGCTCGGCTAATTTACGGCTTCGCCGGTGCTGGCACTGGCGCCGGCTTGTTGAAATCCACCGTCGGCGCGGTCGAGATGGCTTTCTCGTTCTCGACCGAGAAATTCGCCTTGGTGCCGTAGCCGAACATCTTCGCAGTCAGATTCTGCGGGAAGCTGCGCACGAAGGTGTTGTAATCCTGCACCGCGGTCACGTAGCGATTGCGCGCCACGGCGATGCGGTTTTCGGTGCCTTCCAGTTGTGCCTGCAAATTCTGGAACAGGCCATCGGCTTTCAGGTTCGGATAATTTTCCGACACCGCCATCAAGCGCGACAGCGCCCCGGACAGTTCACCCTGCGCGGCCTGGAACTGCTTCATCTTTGTTTCGTCGGTCAGATCATCGGTGGAAAGCGTGATCTTGCCGACCGAGGCGCGTGCCTCAGCGACCTTGATGAATATTTCTTCCTCATGCTGCGCATAGCCCTTGACCGTATTGACCAGATTGGGCACCAGATCGGCGCGGCGCTGGTACTGGTTCACCACTTCGGACCAGGCAGCCTTGACGCCTTCGTCCCTGGACTGGATGCCATTGTAACCGCAGCCCGCGAGCAGGCAGGTCGCGAGCAGAAGCAGAACGATGCGCCGGATATACATGAAAGTTTCTCCCAGATTACTAATGAACCTCTGAACAAGCCGTCATCACTCTTCGGCACCGCAAATATCATACACGCGCTGCGAATTTTGTTATTTCCCCGCACTAACGTCGCGCGGGACCTGATCGTCCGTGCGCCGTTTGTAGCGCCTGCGTTTTTCGCGCTTGGCAATCAGATTCAACCCCTCGACCACCCCCGAGAACGCCATGGCGAAATAGATATAGCCGCGCCCGATGTGTATGTCGAGACCTTCCGCGATCAGGACCACGCCGACCAGCATGATGAAAGCCAGCGCGAGCATGCGGATGGTCGGGTTGCGATCGATGAAGTTGCCGACGGGATTGGAGGCGAACAGCATCACGATCACCGCCAGCACGATCGCCGCGACCATCACCGGGATATTGCGCACCATGCCGACCGCGGTGATTACCGAATCGAGCGAAAACACGATATCGATGAGCGCGATCTGCGCGATCACAAAGAAGAAGCTCGATGCGGACGCACTGGTCGGCGAGGGCCGCGGTTCGTTGTAGATGGCGTCGTGGATCTCCATCGCGCCCTTGACCAGCAGGAAGACGCCGCCGCCGATCATGATCAGATCGCGCACTGAAATGACCTTGCCGAACAACGCGAACAGATGTGCGTGGGTGTCGTCGAGCCGCGCCAAGTGCGCCAGCACGAGCAGCAGCAGGATGCGGGTACCACAGGCGAGCACCAGACCGATGCGGCGCGCGCGCGAATGCTGGGCCTGCGGCAGGCGCCCGACTGCAATCGAGATGAACACGAGATTGTCGACGCCGAGCACGATCTCCAGCGTCGAGAGCGTGAACAGCGCGATCCATATCTGCGGGTTGGTCAGCCAGTCCATGCGCGCCTATCGGGTAGGGTGTGTACGCGGCGGGTCGTTAAAAACGTTGCCACAGCACCAACATCCAGCATAACAGGACGTTCGCCATCAGCAGGAAAACGGCAGCTGAACCCATATCCTTGGCGCGGCCGGCGAGTTCGTGAAATTCCGGACTGACCCGGTCGACTACAGCCTCGACCGCGGAATTGAGCAGCTCTGCCGACATCACCAGCAACACGCTGCCGCACAGCAGCGCTTTCTCGGTCGCGCCGTTGCCGATCCAGAGCCCGAGCGGAAACAGAATAATGGAAAAATATACTTCGAGCCGGAACGAAGCCTCGTAAGTCCAGCCTGCGCGCAGCCCTTTCAGCGACCAGATCAGCGCCTTGTAGATCTGCTTCGGGCCGCGTGGCTCGGTGCTTGGCATCGACATGGCCTGCGGAAGGAACGTTCAGACGCCGGCGGGAAGCGCGGTATCGGCAGCGACGATATGCGCGGCACGCCACGCCAGATCCAGATCCTTCGCGCACTTGACGTCATCGAGCCGGCGCACTGGCGTTGTCACTGGCGCATCCTTCATCGTCTGCGGGTTCGTGCTCGCAAGCTTCAGCAGATCGCCCATCACGTCGACAAATTCGTCCAGCGTTTCCTTCGCTTCGGTTTCGGTCGGCTCGATCAACAGGCACTCGGGTACCAACAGGGGGAAATAATTGGTTGGCGCGTGGATGTTGTGATCGAGCAGGCTCTTGGAAAAATCCAGCGCGGTGATGCCGTTTTCCTTTTTCTGCTTCGCCACGGTGACAATGAACTCGTGACTGGCGCGGCGATTCGGGTAAGCCAGATCGAAGCCTTTTGCAGCCAGCTGCTTCATCAGATAATTGGCGTTGAGCGTGGCGTATTCGGCCACGCGCGGCATGCCTTCGCGTCCGAGCAGACGCGCGTAGATGTATGCGCGCAGCAGCACGCCGGCGTTGCCGGCAAACGTGGTCAGGCGGCCGATCGTGAGCGGGCGGTCTTTCTTGCGCACCCAGCCGTAGTGGCCGTCGGTGCGTTTCTCGATCATCGGGATCGGCAAAAACGGTTTCAGGCGTTCGGACACGCCGACCGCACCTGCACCCGGGCCACCGCCGCCGTGCGGCGTCGAGAAGGTCTTGTGCAGGTTCATGTGGATCGCGTCGAAGCCCATATCGCCAGGACGCACCTTGCCGAGGATCGCATTGAGGTTGGCGCCGTCGTAGTACAGCAGGCCACCGGCGTCGTGTACCAATTTGGCAATTTCCACAATGCGGCGTTCGAACACGCCGAGTGTGGATGGATTCGTGAGCATGATCCCGGCAGTTTTCGGACCCAGCACTTTCTTCAGGGCTTCGACATCGACGTCGCCGTTCTTGTCGGTCGCGATCTCGCGCACCGTGCAGCCGCACATCGTCGCGGTGGCCGGATTGGTGCCGTGCGCCGCGTCGGGCACGATGATCTCGGTGCGTTCCGTGTCGCCGCGATGACGGTGGTAAGCCATGATCATCGCCACGCCGGCGAACTCGCCCTGTGCGCCGGCCAGTGGCGCCAGCGACACGCCGCCCTTCATGCCGGTGACGTCGGCGAGGATTTCCTGCAAGTCATGCATGCAGGACAAAAATCCCTGCGAGAGCGACTCCGGCGCATACGGGTGACGCGCGAGAAAGCCATCGAGCATCGCCAGCGAATTGCAGGCGCGCGGGTTGTACTTCATCGTGCACGAGCCCAGCGGATAGAACTGGGTGTCGATCGAGAAATTCTTGCGCGACAGATTCGTGTAGTGGCGCAACGCCTGCAATTCGGACACTTCCGGCAGACCGATTGGCGTAGTGCGCCGGAACTGCGCAGGCAGGTCGGCGGGCACATCGATGGCGGCGGGAATCTGCGCGGCCGCGGTGCGGCCCGGTTGCGAAAGTTCGAAGATCAGCATGGTGTCGCACGGCTGGAAATGGGGGCGGCGTATGATGCCATAAGCCGGCTGCAGCGCGGTGAATTGCGCGCCTACAGCAGCGGGCGTAGGCTGGCGACAACTTTCCTGCCGGGGACTGATCATGTACCGTCCATGGCTCACCTTGGCTGCCGCCTGCGCGGCTGCCTTCGCGACCCCTGTTCTTGCGATAACTGCCGACCCGATCTTCATCAATGGATTCGCGACCGAGCCAGCCGGGCTGGCCGGAATTACAGCGGATCACAACGTCGTGCGCGCTGGCGTCGGCGTCGGCATGGCCCCGCTGTTCTGGGATGAACGGCTCGCCGGAAGCGCGCAGGCTTGGGCCGATCAGTGCGTCGATATGATGAGTCCTTTCGGTTTGATCGACCACAATCCGAACCGCAGCATGGGATTTCCCTGATACGTCGGCGAAAATATCTACGCCTCGGGCGGCACGGCGAATGCGCAGGGAGCAGTCACTTACTGGGCGTCCGAGCAGCAGTATTACGACTACGCGACCAATACCTGTAATGCGCCGACGAATCAGTCCTGCGGGCATTACACCCAGGTCGTCTGGTCCACGAGCGTTTTTCTTGGGTGCGGCATTTCGTATTGCTCGGGTCTGGCGTACCCCAGTTCCATCGTCTGCGACTATGGTCCGGGCGGCAACGACGGTGGGCGGCCTTATTGATGATGACGCCTCCTGCGCCCGCCATAAGTTGTGGCATGATCGCCGCGCTCCGCCAATCCAGCACACGGTCACTCAATGCCCGATTTGATCCGCGTCATCCTGCTCGGCCTTATCGAAGGCATCACCGAATTCCTGCCCATTTCCAGCACCGGCCATCTGCTGATCGCCGAACATTGGCTCGGCGCACGTTCGGATACGTTCAACGTGGTGATCCAGGCGGGCGCTATCCTGGCCGTCACCGTCCTGTATCGCCAACGGTTGTGGCAATTGGCGACAGGCCTTGGACGTCGCGAAACCCGCGACTACGCGCTCAAGCTGGGCGTCGCATTCCTGATCACGGCGGTGCTCGGCTTCGTCGTGACCAAACTGGGCTTCAAGCTGCCTACGATGATCGCGCCGGTCGCATGGGCATTGTTGATCGGCGGCGTGTGGATGATCGCTGCCGAATATTTCGCCGCGAAACGTGCCGACAATGCCCGTGTCACCTGGACCGTTGCCATCCTTGTCGGCTTGGCGCAGATCATCGCGGCGATCTTTCCCGGCACATCGCGCTCGGCCGCGACCATCTTCGTCGCCATGCTCGCCGGCACCAGCAACCGCCCCGCCGCCACCGAATTCGCTTTCCTGGTCGGCATCCCGACCATGTTCGCGGCCGGCGGTTACGAGTTGCTCAAGCAGGTCAAGGCCGGACCGATTCACGAAGACTGGATCGCGCTGGTGCTGGCATTCGTTGTCTCGATGCTCACCGCGTTTCTCGCGGTAAAGTGGCTCCTCGGTTACATCCGCAGCCATCGCTTCACCGCTTTCGCGATTTACCGTATCGTGCTGGGCGCCGCGCTCTTGCTGCTGATGCCTAGGGCCTGACGCCTGTGGCATGATCAACCCATGACCAAACGCTCTCTTGCCCTGACCGCCGCGATCAGCGCGACCATTGCATTGATCAGCATTTTCGCGTTCGACCGGAGTATCGCCCTGGCCGTGCATAACTCGACATTCGAGAACGCGGCGTTCTTCGCTGGCGGCGAGTACTGGCTCGACGTTGCTTCCGGACGCCAGCTGCTGGGATACAGCCATCGAAGCCTGTCGGGATTCCTGCTCGGCGGCAGCTTGATCGCGATCGGCCTGATCTGGTGGCTGCTGCGACGTACCAGCTATGTCGCGCGCGGCCTGGTGTTTTCCGGTTCCGTGCAGCTCTTCACGATTTTCTGCGCCTCGCTCATCAAGGGGTGGATGGGCCGGCTGCGACCCAACCAGCTTATTCAGCAAGGCAATTGGGAGCACCTCTGGTTTGGGGGTGGCGATTCCTTTCCGTCAGGGCACAACGCTTTTTACTGGGGCCTGTTCCTGCCCCTGGCCTACCTGTTCCCGAAGTACCGGATTCCCCTACTGATCATCCCGCTATTCATGGCCTTCGCGCGCATCGATGAGGGTTATCATTTTCTTTCCGACGTGCTGGGTTCCATCGCATTGGCGGCGCTCGTCACGCTGCTCGCGGCTGCCCTGTTCGGGCACTGGGTCAAGCCCGCCGGCAAGGGCCGCGCTTGAGGGCCGGGACGCCGCCGTTGGCCGACCGGTTTTCCGCAGTCGCACACGCTTTGGCGCACGCAATAAGCTAGGCTAAGTCTTTTCACTCCGGCCACGGTACTTCCATGTCCACTTCGGCTCCTCCCGTTTCGGCTCCTCCCGTTTCCCAAACCCGCGCTTTCGTCACGATCTGGCTGATCGAACTGTGGGAGCGCTTCGGCTATTACGGCATGGCCGCGATCCTCGTGCTGTACATGGTCGAGAAGATCGGCTTCCACGACGCGCAGGCAAACTTGGTCTGGGGCGCTTTCACGGCGCTCGTCTACGCGGCGCCGGCGATCGGCGGCTGGATCGGCGACAACGTGCTCGGTACGCGGCGCACGATGCCGATCGGCGCAGCGATCCTCGCGCTCGGCTACTTCATGCTCTCCGTGCCGTCCGACAACCTGTACTTCCTCTACGTGTCGATGGGCGTCATCGTCGTCGGCAACGGCTTGTTCAAGGCCAACGCCGCAAACATGGT
>JANXVS010000032.1 GCA_025351555.1 Pseudomonadota bacterium
GTGGTATTTTGCGCCTCGTCGAGAATCACGAACGAATCGTTCAGCGTGCGTCCGCGCATGTACGCCAGCGGCGCGATCTCGATCACGTTGCGCTCGATCAGTTTGGTCACCCGATCCATGCCGAGCATCTCGTACAAGGCGTCGTACAGCGGGCGCAGATAGGGATCGACTTTCTGGGTGAGATCGCCCGGCAGGAACCCGAGCTTCTCACCAGCCTCGACCGCGGGGCGCACCAGCACCAGGCGTTGCACGCGGTTGTCGTTCAGCGCTTCCACTGCCATCGCGACGCCGAGATAGGTCTTGCCGGTGCCGGCCGGGCCGATGCCGAAGTTGATATCGTGGGTCGCAATCGCGTGCAGATAACGCACCTGATTCGGCCCGCGCCCGCGCACCGTGCCGCGCTTGACCTTGATCGCGATTTCATGCGCGCCTTCGGCTTCCTTCGCATCGAGCGCATCGATGCCGGATTCAGAAAGACGCAGATTGACCTGCGCGCCGGTCAGAGTTTCGTCCGCGGTAGCGTCGTACAGATCGCGCAGCACGCGCTCGGCGAGCTTGACCGAATGCGCGGCGCCGCTGACACGGAACAGGTTGCCGCGATTGGCGATTTCCACGCCAAGACGCAGTTCGACCTGGCGCAGATGGCCATCGAATGGCCCGCACAGGTTGGCCAGGCGTTCGCCGTCGTTGGGCTTCAGGGCCAGATCGTGATGGGTCAGTGCGGTCATGTTTGACATCAGCAAGCTCGGGGGCTGGTCAGGATACGGCCATCCTCGCTGTGGTTGAAGCCCAGCGGTGGGTGCCGGACACGGTCGTTGCGATCCGCTGGTCGGCATTGGCGCGTTTTGGGTCCGCTTGCACTTGTTAAAAGTGCGACGAAGTTCACATTTTTAATGCTAGTCTTGAATCCCGGGCGAAATCATTGCGATAGCGGGGACTTGCGGCGATGGAACACTCTGCGGCAGCTTCCGGCCCGCGTTATCGGGCCTTCATCAGCTACAGCCACCAGGATCAACTCTGGGCGCAATGGCTGCACAAGTCATTGGAATCCTATCGCGTCCCCAGCCGGCTGGTCGGACAGACCACCGCAGCCGGCGTGATTCCGGCGCGGCTGATCCCCGTGTTCCGCGATCGCGACGAATTGCCGAGCGCAACCGATCTGAGCGGCAAGGTCAACGAGGCGCTTGCGCAATCGGCTGCCATGATCGTCATCTGTTCGCCGCGTTCGGCGACCTCGCGTTGGGTCAATGAGGAAGTTCTCGCGTTCAAGCGAATGGCGCACGCCAATCGCATCTTCTGCCTGATCGTCGATGGCGAACCCAACGCGAGTGATCTTCCTGGCCGTCAAGCTGAGGAATGTTTCGTGCCGGCACTGCGTTTCCAGGTCGGCGCCGACGGTCAGCGGACGCGCGAACGCACCGAACCGATTGCCGCCGATGCGCGCGCGGGCAACGACGGCAAAGCCAACGCCAAACTCAAATTGATTTCCGGTCTGCTCGATGTAGGTTTCGATGCGCTCAAGCAACGCGAACTGCAGCGGCGCAACCGGCGCATGGCGGCAATCACTGCGCTGGCCTTGGTCGTGATGGTGGTGACCACGGCTCTGGCGATCAGCGCAGTCGTCGCGCGCCATGCCGCCGAGCGCCGGCAGAAGCAGGCCGAGACCCTGGTCAACTTCATGCTGGGCGATCTCAACGACAAGCTCGCGCAGGTCTCGCGTCTCGACATCCTGGAAGCGGTCGATAATCAGGCGATGAGCTATTTCCAGTCGCTGCCTACCACCGATGTCACCGACGAGGCGCTGGCGCAGCGCGCCAAGGCGCTGGAAAAGATCGGCAGCGTGCGTCTGGATCAGGGCCATCTGCCTGCGGCAATGGAATCGTTTCAGGCGGCCTCGAAATTGTCGGCCGCGCTAGCCGATTCGGCACCCGCAGACACGGCACGACGGATAGCCCATGCGCGGATATTGGCATTCATTGGTACGACCCATTGGTATCAGGGAGACCTCGATAGGGCTCAGCAAAGCTATGTGTCGGCACAGACCGTACTGCAACGTGCCGAGCCAAATGCTGTGAACGATCTGGAGTTGAAGTTCGAGTTGGCAATGATCGACAACAACATCGGCCATGTGCTGGAAGCGCGTGGTCGACTGGATGAGGCCAGCGCCCCATACCAGAGTACGCTGGAGTTGTCGCAGAAGTTGGTTGCGGCCAAGCCCGACAAGACCACCTGGGCCGCGCAGCTGGGCGGTGCCCACAACAATCTTGGCAAACTGGCCCTACTACGTGGCGATCTCGCTACGGCCGTCGCCGAATATGCCGCCGACGACTCGATTGAGTCCAAACTTTCCGCGCGCGATTCAAAAGACAACGGTCAGCTTGAGAACATGATGAGGGTGCGCGCCATTCTAGGACGCACGCTGGCCCTGACGGGGGATGTCGAGGCAGGTATGGGCGATCTGCGGCAGGCGGTCGAACTCGCAAAGCAGCTAATCAAGGTCGATCCAAATCAGAGCAACTGGCAAGAATATCTTGCGCTGTACTCTTCGCAGTTGGGCCGGCTGCGGCGTCTCGCCGGCGACCTGCCCGCGGCTCAGGAACTGATGGTGCCGTCGCTATCGATCTATCTTGCCTTAACCAAACAGGACCCGGCCAATGCTGGCTGGCAGCGCGAATTCGCAGAGGTGCAGCTTGAACAAGCGGCGCAATCGCGTGCTGCAGGCCACGCTGACGCGTCACGCATGCAGACGCGGGGCGCACTGACGATACTCGACCCGCTGCTCGCCAAGCAGCCCGATGACCGCGCAATTGTGCTCGCCGCGGTCGGCGCCAAGCTGCTTCTCGCCAGCGTCACCGAGGATGCGCCCGCCGCCAAACAACTGTGCAACGAAGCATTGAAAGCGATGCAGGGTGTAAATAGCGGCGGCGGCGATCCGCGCCTGTTGGCGCTGAAGGCCGAATCGCTGCTTGCGCTCGGCCGAAAGCCCGAAGCGCAACCGATCGTAGAGCAACTATGGAATAGCGGTTATCGTGACCTCGAATTGGTGACTCTGCTGCAACATGAGCACATCGATTACCCCACCAATGCTGTGTTTCAACAACAGATTCAGGCAGCTACGAGCAAGAGTGTTCGTCCGTAAGGTCGAATCCAGCGAGCGGACATCATGCGACCTATGCAAGTGCGATATCGGATCCAACCCCTCAACAACCAGAGTCCATCATGCCGAACAATCTCAATGTTACCCTGAACAAAGCGACGAACCCCTGGACCGTCGATATCGATCAGCAGGGCAATCCGAACCACGTCAGCCAAAGCCCGAATGCGCAAACCATTACCTGGCAACTGACCGGCAATGCCGCCACCGGATCCTTCGTTTCCATGACCGACCCGAACCCGGGCTTCTCCTGGGTAAGTGCGCCGCCATCTGGCATCTTCGGCACGCCAACTCCCAGCAACAATGGCAATCAATTGACGATGACCGATCTCAACAACAGCGCCAGCACGGTGGGAACTTGGACCTATATACTCCGCGTCAATGTTGGCGGCACCGTTTATACGTCGCTAACGACATCGATTACAGCGACCAATACGAACCCCACGATCGTCAACAAATAGAAAGTTCTGCGATCGAAGTCTGATTTCGAATCCCGCAAGGTGCACAATCATCGGATAACGAGAAACTCGCCGTGTCATCCAACTCGCATGACAACATGGACGATCGACAGGAGGTGAGCATGGACGAATCCAAGCAAGCTGGCAGCAAGTAACGTTCAACCATTTTTGGAGATAGTCATGTCTAATATCCATAACGCAGGTCCGGGTTCCGAATCTCTCGATTTGCCCGTCGACGAAGAGGGAAGCAAGAATGAAAACGCTGATGTCGAGGGGCCCGCGTCGGTAAAGGATCCGACGCCGATGGGGAACACGGACCCGACGATCAAAAATCACTAACGAGGCTCGGCAGAGCGGAAGCCTCTTGGTGGTTTACGCTTCCCATGAACCCAGGCGTTGGCGCTGACTTGAAACCTCGAATGATTATTGTCCGGGTAATGCGCCTGTTCTCATGTTGAGTCCACCGCCGGCCAGCCAGCGGTGGGGGGAAGCCGTGCCGCTGGCCATCGGAGTAACCAGCCATCGCAATATTCCCGCGCGCGAAGAGGCAGCCGTGCGCGCGTGCATCCGCGAATTCTTCGCGACTTTGCAGCGAGAATTTCCCGAGCTGCCCTTGCTCGTGCTGTCGGCACTGGCCGAGGGCGGCGACCAATGGGTGGCTGAGGAAGCGCTCGCTGTCGGTGCGCGGCTGATAGCGCCGCTGCCGATGGCGCGATCGCTGTATGCGCAGGATTTTCCGGATGCTGCTGCGCGCGCCCGCTTCGACGCGCTGTGCGAGAAGGCTGAAATCGTCGAGCTGTCGGGTATCGATGAAGATACGCGGGCAAAGCAAGATGTTCCTTTGTACGGGAGCGAACGCGATCGGCGCTATGCCAACGCTGGAGTTTATGTTTCGGCGCATTGCCATATCCTGCTGGCGATCTGGGATGGCAAGGAATCGGATCGCCTCGGTGGCACCTCGCAGATTGCCTGCTACCACCTGACGGGAATCAAGCCGGAATCGCTTGAGCGCCGCCGCAGTGCGGCCAAATTCAATCCGCTTGGAAACGACAACGAGCGACTGCTCTTTCATATCGTGTGTTCGCGCGACGCGCCGGACGGTGCGCCCGCGCCGCCGCTGCAGCCGCTACAGACATTCTGGCGTGTCGATGACGTCGTTCTGCCTGGCGATCAGCCGGCGCCCGATGACTTCCGCGCCATGTTCACCCACATGAGCCAATTCAATGCGGACTGGGCCAAGTATCGCGGAGCCGTCGACGCTGGCGCGTCCAAACCTTCTGTCCAGGATGCCGGGATGGCGCCGGCAGGGGTTTCTGCAATCGACAATC
>JANXVS010000069.1 GCA_025351555.1 Pseudomonadota bacterium
TGCGAGCATCACATGGCGCCGATCATCGGCCGCGCGCATGTCGGCTATCTGCCGACGGACAAGGTTGTTGGCATTTCCAAGCTCGCGCGTGTGGTCGAGGCTTACGCGCGGCGTTTCCAGGTACAGGAAAAAATGACCGCCCAGATCGCGCATTGCATTGGCATGGTGCTCAAGCCGCGTGGCGTTGGCGTCGTGATCGACGCGCGCCATCAGTGCATGACCACGCGTGGCGTGCACAAGACGCGGGTGTCGATGATCACCAGCCAGATGCTCGGCACGTTTCGCGAGGATGCGCGCACGCGTGCGGAGTTCCTGAATTTCATCGATATCGATACCGGGCGCTGAAAGTCCGATCAGCTACGAGGTAACAGTGGACACCTCGACAACGGTTACCCCGCCGCGGCGCGCTGCGCTGGTCTTCATCTTCATCACGGTGCTGATCGATATCCTTGCGTTCGGCCTGATCATTCCGGTGCTGCCGCATTTGATCGAGAATTTCCTCAGCGGCAATGTTTCGCAGGCGGCGGTCTGGTACGGATATTTCTCGACCGCATTTTTTGCGATGCAGTTTTTCTTCACGCCGGTGCAGGGCGCGCTGTCGGATTGGCTCGGCCGGCGCCCGGTGATCCTGTTGTCGAATCTCGGTCTGGGCCTCGACTTCCTGATGATGGCGCTGGTGAATACGTTGCCGCTGCTCTTCATCGGCCGCATCATCTCGGGCATCACCGCGGCCAGCTTCAGCACGTCGAATGCGTACGTGGCCGACGTCACGCCGCCGGAAAAGCGCGCGCAGGCATTCGGCATGATCGGCATGGCGTTTGGCCTTGGCTTCATCGTTGCACCGGCAATCGGCGGCTTTCTCGGCGAGATCAACCTGCGCTTGCCGTTTTGGGTAGCCGTGGCGATGTGCCTGACAAATTTCACTTACGGATTTTTCGTCCTGCCCGAATCGCTGCCACCGGAAAAACGCACGCCACATTTCGACTGGGCGCATGCCAATCCGTTCGGTGCACTGCGTCTGCTGCGCCGTTATCCGCAAGTGCTCGGTCTGGTCGGCGTACTGTTCCTGATGGCGCTCGCGCACATGGTCTATCCGACCACCTTCGTGTTGTACGCCGATTACCGTTTCGGCTGGGGCCCGCAGATGGTCGGCTACACGCTGGCCCTGGTCGGGCTGCTCGCCGCGATCGTGCAGGGCGGGCTGATCAAGAAAATCGTCGGGCGCTTGGGCGAACGCCACGCCCTGCTGTTTGGCCTGGCCTGCGGCACGATCGGGTTTGCGTTGTACGCCGTTGCGCCAACCGGCTACTGGTTCTGGGCGATGATGCCGATCGCCGCGCTATGGGGCGTCGCCGGACCGGCGGCGCAGGCGATCATGACGCACCACGTCGACCCACGCGAACAGGGTCGTTTGCAAGGCGCGGTCGCGAGTCTGTCGAGCGTCGCCGGCATCATCGCGCCGACGCTGTTCACGCGCTTGTTCGCCGCGGTCACCCAGTCGCACCAGCACGGCGCCTGGGCCGGCCTGACGTTTGGCCTGGCCGCGCTGATGGTCGGCGCGGCGTGGGTGCTGGCGTGGTACACGGTGTCGCACCTGCCGGCAGCGGTCACCATCTCATCGGCGCCGCCGGAAAGCGTGGTCACTTCCGGGATTATCGCCGGTGCTGCGGAGTTGCAGCCGCCGATTGGCGAGAGCGACGCGCGCGCCTAAGGCGCGCGCCGTAGCGATGATCACCACGATCACTTCATCTGATATCGGATATGCCGATATCGAACGAGCGGCCGCACGTATCGCGCCGCACGCGCACATCACCCCGGTGTTGTGTTCGACTTCGCTGGACGAACTTGCCGGCTGCTCGCTTGTGTTCAAGTGCGAGAATTTCCAGCGCGCCGGCGCATTCAAGTTTCGCGGTGCGTGCAATGCGGTGTGGTCGCTGCCTGACGACATCGTGGCGCGCGGCGTGGTAACGCACTCGTCCGGCAATCACGGGGCCGCGCTTGCGCTAGCTGCCAGGACACGCGGGATTCCCGCGCACGTCGTCGTGCCGGAAGGCGCGGTGGCAACCAAGGTCGCGGCCATCGCCCGCTACGGCGCAACGGTTCACACCTGCGCCCCCACCCTGGCCGCACGCGATGCCATGGCGGCCGCGATCGAGCGTGACACTGGCGCGACCCTTGTGCATCCATTCACCAATCCCGCCGTGATCACGGGACAGGGCACGGCGGCGCTGGAATTGATCCGCGAAGCCGGCACGCTCGACGCGCTGATCACACCGATCGGCGGCGGCGGCTTGATCGGCGGCAGCGCGATCGCGGCGAAGGCGATTGCTCCGCAGATCCAGCTGTTTGCCGCCGAACCGGAAGGCGCGGCCGACGCCTGTCAATCGCTGCGTCGCGGCGA
>JANXVS010000072.1 GCA_025351555.1 Pseudomonadota bacterium
AAGCGGGGCCAGCGCGCGCCGATCTTATTCGCGCCGAACAGCCAGGCCGCCAGCTTGCGCCGGGCGAGCAAGGCGCCCAGCGTCAGGCCGATCATCAAGGCGCTGGATGCGAAACCCAGCAGCGCCAGGGTTTCCGGCAAATCCGAGCAGATCAGGGCAAGTCCGGATAGCGGCAGCGCGAGGGTAAAAAACAGTAAATCCAGGCCCTGGTCCGCCGCCGTGATCGTTGCTGCGCCGCTGACCGAGGTTCCGGCGCGGCGCAGATAGTAGACGCTGGCCGCATAGCCGCCGACGCCGCCCGGTGTGCTGATGAATGCGAAATCCGTTGCCAGGGAAATGGCGAGCGTGCGGGTAAATCGCGGCCGCACCTTCAGCTGATGCAGAAGTAGATGCAGTTTGATCGCACGTGCGAGCCAGCTCGTCACGATCACGGCAAAAATTGTCAAATATCCGTCGGCAGGAAAATGCAGGGTCTGCCACAGCGCATCGTTGCCGCCGAGCAGAATCGGCACGGCCAAAGTCGCGCCCAAGGCGACGGCGATCAGCAGGCCCGCGTGGCGCACGCGCGTGGCTCCGGTGGGTTGGTTGGGGTCGTCATCGATGCGCTGTGCCGCGTCCGGCAACAGACGAGCTAGCGATCAGCATTTCCGACCGCCAACTCGCGGCGTCCGGTTGCCTTTCCTTTCGACACATACTGCGTGCCAAGCACGATGTCCCACAGCGGCGTGGTCACTCCGAAGTTCTTGTCGGGATGGTGGTGATGGATATGATGGATCGCGGCCCAGCGTTTGCTTAGCGGATCGCGAAAGCGCAGGTTGTGGATCGCGGTATGGCTTAAGCCATAGGCGGCATAGCCCGCAGCCAGGGCACCCGAAAGCAGCAACGCAATCGCGGCAGGCACGATCAGGATCAGGATGCCGGCGATTACCAGCAAGCCGAGCGGCGGCAGGAAAAACGGCAGCGCGGCATATCCCAAGGGCTGCTCATGATGCTTGCGATGACCTTGTTCCATGATTTGCGGCGGGCCATGGAACAGCCAGCGGTGAACGCAATATTCGAAAAAGCTGAACAGCAGCAGACCAAACAACATCGTTCCAAGCGCCGCCACCGGGCGCACATTGCTGCGCCACAGACCCGCGCCGAGCAAGGCGATGCTGATGCCGACGTCCGCGATGAGGCCTGCTTGGCCGTTCGCCCGGGTGGTCGACAAATGCGCCAGCGATTGCTGCGCCACTTCCAGCAGACGCGTACGCGCCCGCGCTGGCGAGTGTCCGGCTACCGGCGGGGAGGCTTGTTTGGACGGCGTTTCGAGGTTCATGGACATGCAGTCATCCGCCATAGCAAGTGCGTCGACGCCATTGTTGATGAATCGCGGCGAGACAGGCTCTTGTATACATCGTATCCCAACTCGGCAACGTTCGTGTGGCGTTGCACGCCAAAGCGCATGCATCGCGATATGCGACCGTGGCGCCGATGGATGGTGGCTATGGGTGGACCTCAGCATTATGAGTGCCGCGCTCTAACCGTCTGAGCTACCTAGCCGAAGGGGCGGGATTATACACGTGGACCTAGGCATTATGAGGACTAAAAAGCTGCAATAACGTCTACCTATAATAATCTGCTTAAATACTGCTATATACTCCTAATATTATGAATATGCTTGATTTATAAGTGCGAAAAAATAGCATAATGTGTGACATGGTGTAAATTAAGGCTGAGTCATTCACAAATGTCCATTGCAAAACTGTCACATAATCATTCAATTATTGACAGTAGCATGTCAGCCGCGCACACTCTCGCTCAGAAAAAGTGCATTGGACCACGCGTATCGAATTCGATACAATAAGCGCGAATGATCGAAGTCCGTCAGTCTGAAACTTTTCACAATTGGATAGTAGGTCTACGCGATCGATCAGCCGCCGCGATCATTCTGCGTCGCGTCGACCGAGTGGGCAATGGGTTGATGGGCGACGTGAAGTTTTTCGACGGAATAGGCGAGCTGCGCATCGATGTAGGCCCCGGCTATCGGGTCTATTTCGTACAACGCGGAAAGACCCTGATCGTGTTGCTGTGCGGCGGTGATAAAACGTCGCAGCGCCGCGACATTAGAGCCGCCAAGGCGTTGGCGGATACGGTATGACAGGAGCAGCCATGGCCAAAGCGAAGATCAAGACTTTGCCTTTCGATTCGGCAGAATTTCTTTCCACGCCAGAGATGATTGCCGCCTATCTGGGCGATGCGCTGGCGTCTGGCAGTGCTGCCGAGTTTCAGGACGCCCTCAACGTTGTCGCCCGCGCGCGCGGAATGACCGACATTGCCAAAGTGTCGGGATTGGGCCGAGAAAACCTCTACAACGCCCTGCGCACCGACGCACATCCGCGCTTCGACACGGTGCAACGCGTGTGCGCAGCGCTGGGTGTGAGGTTGACGGCCGTACCGGCACAGGGAATTTGAGCCGACTCCCGAAAGCATGTCCCCAACGTCAGAAATGAAAGAATACGAGTTCACTCTCAAATTCCTCCTGCCGGACCCCAGTGCAGATCCTGGGACCTTCGTCCACGCGCTGGCCACGGCAGGCTGTGATGATGCGCTTGTCGGCGTTGGTCAGCGCGGCCACATCGCACTGGATTTCAGCCGTGAGGCGGCTACGGCATCTGATGCAATTGCTTCCGGACTGCGGGACGTGAGGCGCGCCATACCGAATGCCGAACTCGTCGAGGTGTGACCGCTTTCAGCACATTAGCTGAGCTATTGGGCGGGCCCGACGAGCGCCGCGAGTTCAGACCATCCACGCCGCCGCCGCTCGCGCCTTGGCAACCGTGCGAGAGGGATCAGGTTGCGAATGCCCGCCGGCCTTGCCGGAATGCGCTCGGGAAGTTGTCGTGACCCTAGTGTATTGAAGACGTGGAGCCGTCAAGCAAATCACCTGGCTTTAGCATCCTGGCGGAGGTACTCGGGGCGCCCGATACTCGCCTCGAATTCGACCGGGTCCACGACGCAGCCCGCAGGGCGCTGACACGCATTCGCGAAGCCCTGACCGACCGCTGGGTGGATCGGTACTGCACGCCGGCTTTACTGGCGGAATTGGCAGCCCCTCCCAACGCCGCCGTCCCACGGCGACTTTCCGACCGAAAAGGTTTTCAGTCCCTGGATGGGTCCGGAGCGCCTTCGACCTATTCGGCCTTCGCCCTCGAAATCACGCAGAGCATGCCGCCCGGCTGGCGCGTATTGCAGGCCGTAACGCTCGCAGCGCTCCTATCGCGCCGGCGCGTCAAATCATCTGTCGCCGCAGGTCACATTACGGCCGTCAGCGGGTTCCTTACAGGCACTGTTTCCTTGGCTTCAAAGCCGGAGGGATCAGACCGGGCCAAGTTCCTTCACGAATTGACGACCGGACTCGACCTGGGGCAGCTACTTAGATCCACCGTTGCCCACGAGTCAAAGCTCCCAGCAGGATTCGTAAAAGGCATCAAGGAGATCGTTAAGGGCATCCGCTTGTCAAAGCCGCCCGTCGATACTGCACCACCACTGGCGCCTCCACCCATTTCAAGTCCCTACGGCCCTTATCGTCCGAAGCCCCCGCGCGTCGTGGAGGTACTCGACCAGGACGATGAAAACGAAGTTGTCGCGGGCCCGTCCGAAGCACCGGAGCAA
>JANXVS010000088.1 GCA_025351555.1 Pseudomonadota bacterium
GCGAAGCAAAGAAAAGTGAGACGCTCGGCCGAAGGGCGAGCGGAAGCACTTATGTTGGACGCCGCAAGCAAGTTCGGCAGCAAACTTGCAAACCGTCAGATCGTCCTCACTTGACGAAGTTGGCGCGTGCGATCACGCTGCCATTGTCGTTCTTAAACCCGAATTGTCGTTCAGGAAACAAGCATGGAAAAAACCGCCAAGCCCGAGAACATCGCCAGCGCCGATATCAGCGAATTGCCGGTACTGCCATTGCGCGACGTCGTGGTCTACCCGCATGTGGTGATCCCGCTGTTCGTCGGTCGCGAAAAATCGGTGCGCGCGCTGGATATGGCGATGGAAGGGGACAAGCGCATCCTGCTTGTGGCGCAGCGCAGCCCTGACATCGACGATCCGCAGGCGGGCGATCTTTATCCGATCGGCACCGTGGCAACGGTGCTGCAATTGCTCAAACTTCCCGATGGCACGATCAAGGTGCTGGTCGAGGGTGTGTCGCGCGCCGAAGTGATCGGTTATGGCGAACGTGATGGCGTGATGACCGGCCACGTGCGCGGGCTCGAACCTGCGTACACGCGCGAGCGCCGCGAGATCGAAGTGGTATCGCGTTCGCTGGTGTCGATGTTTGAGCAGTTCGTCAAGCTCAACCGCAAGATTCCACCGGAGTTGCTGACGACCTTGTCCGGCATCGACGATACCAGTCGGCTGGCCGACACGATCGCGATGCATCTTTCGATTCGTCTGCAGGACAAGCAGCGCGTGCTCGAGACGGCCGACGTGGCCGATCGGCTTGAAATGCTGCTGGGTTTCGTCGATGGCGAAATCGATGTGCAGCAAATCGAGAAGCGCATCCGCGGCCGGGTCAAGTCGCAGATGGAGAAGAGCCAGCGTGAGTATTACCTCAACGAACAGATGAAGGCGATCCAGAAGGAACTGGGCGAAAGCGAAGACGCGCCGAACGAGGTCGAGGGTCTGGGCAAGAAGATCGCCGAGGCCGGAATGCCAAAACCCGTCGAAGCCAAGGCGCGCGCGGAGTTGAACAAGCTCAAGCAGATGTCGCCGATGTCCGCCGAAGCGACGGTGGTGCGCAACTATATCGACTGGCTGGTTGGCGCGCCGTGGAAGAAACGCAGCAAGGTACGCAAGAATCTCAAAGCTGCCGAAGATGTACTCGACGCCGATCACTTTGGCCTGGAAAAGGTCAAGGAGCGCATCGTCGAATATCTGGCTGTGCAGCAGCGCGTGAAGAAGATGAAGGGCCCGATCCTGTGTCTGGTCGGGCCGCCGGGTGTGGGCAAGACCTCGCTCGGCCAGTCGATAGCGCGCGCAACCAATCGCAAGTTCGTGCGCATGTCGCTCGGTGGCGTGCGCGACGAGGCCGAAATCCGCGGTCATCGCCGTACCTATATCGGCTCAATGCCTGGCCGCATTGTGCAGAACATGTCCAAGGGCGGAACTCGCAACCCGCTGTTCATGCTCGACGAGATCGACAAGATGTCGATGGATTTCCGCGGCGATCCATCGTCGGCCCTGCTCGAGGTGCTCGACCCCGAGCAGAATCACGCCTTCAACGATCACTATCTGGAAGTTGATTTCGATCTGTCCGAAGTAATGTTCGTGTGCACCGCCAATTCGCTGAATATTCCGGGTCCCTTGCTCGACCGCATGGAAGTGATCCGCATTCCTGGCTATACCTAGGAAGAGAAGGTCAATATCGCATTGCGTTATCTGATGCCGAAGCAGATCAAGGCCAATGGATTACGCGACAGCGAAATCCATGTCGCCGAGTCCGCGATCCGCGACATGATCCGTTATTACAGTCGTGAATCCGGCGTGCGCAATCTTGAACGTGAATTGGCCAAAATCTGCCGCAAGGTGGTCAAGGAACTCACGCTCGATGCAGACAAGCGCAAGGGCAAGCCCAAGCGCGGCAAGATCACAGTCAGTTCGCGCAACCTGGAACACTATCTTGGCGTGCGCAAGTTCACCTACGGGCGCAAGGAACTGCAGAACGAGGTAGGTCTGGTCACCGGCTTGGCCTGGACACAGGTCGGCGGCGATTTGTTGAGCATCGAAGCAGCGGTTGTTCCCGGCAAGGGCAAACTCATCCATACCGGCCAGCTTGGCGACGTGATGCAGGAATCCATTCAGGCCGCTCTGAGTGTCGTGCGCGCACGCGCCGAGCGTCTTGGCATCGATCCGGAGTTCCACCACAAGTACGATCTGCATGTGCACGTGCCAGAAGGCGCGACGCCGAAAGACGGACCGAGTGCGGGTATCGCCATGTGTACTGCCCTGGTATCGGCCTTGACCAAGGTGCCGGTGCGCTCTGAGGTTGCGATGACCGGCGAAATCACGCTGCGTGGCCGTGTGCTGCCGATCGGTGGCTTGAAGGAAAAGCTGCTGGCGGCGCATCGCGGCGGCATTGAGCTCGTCATCATCCCTGAGGAAAACGAGAAGGATCTTGCCGAAATTCCGAAGAACGTGACTGAATCGCTCACGATCAAGCCGGTGCGCTGGATCGACGAAGTGCTCGACATCGCGCTGGAACGACCGCTTACTCCAATTTTGCCAAAAGTGGAGAATGCAGCAAAATCTACATTGGAACCGGAACGAACCGACGACGGCGAGCCGCCGCAGCCGCGGCCGTACTGAGTTGCAGCGCGCGGCGACCTCGCCACGCGCATGCAACTTCCTAACCATCGTGTCAAGCGAAAATTCGCGATAATCGGGCGGTGTGACGCCGTCGGCGAATTCGCGCAAAGCCGCACCACGTCTCGTATTGCGCCGGATCATGGTGACTGGTATAAAGTCTTCGCCGCGACCCAAGTGACAACCAAGTCCGGGCGGTCGCGGGGTAGTGAGCCGAGTATGTTTCCGATCCGCAATCGGGTAGGAGCTCGGTTTGCACACTCACAATGCATTGCGGTCGCTGATTCCGTACGGGAGAGATAAATGAATAAAGCAGAATTTATTAGTGCTGTGTCCGATGCCGCTGGCCTGACCAAAGTCGAAGGCGCCAAGGCCATCGAAGCTGTCATCGAAGTCGTCAAGAAAGCGCTGAAGAAGGGCGATACCATTTCCCTCGTGGGATTCGGTACCTTCATCGTGCGCAAGCGCGCTGCGCGCCTCGGGCGCAACCCGCGTACCGGAGCGCAGATCAAGATCAAGGCCTCGAAGAATCCATCCTTCAAAGCTGGCAAAGCGCTGAAAGATGCCATAAACTAACGCGCTTTCGCGCCCGGGGTGCTTAGCTCAGCGGTAGAGCGTCGCCCTTACAAGGCGAGGGTCGGGGGTTCGAACCCCTCAGCACCCACCAGTAGCTGATGCGGATTTTTTCCGCGGGGGACTCCGGTCGCAAGGCTGTTGTTTCGAAAAGAATGCGCGGAGTGGTAGTTCAGCTGGTTAGAATACCGGCCTGTCACGCCGGGGGTCGCGGGTTCGAGTCCCGTCCACTCCGCCACGTTTCGAAGGGCGCCGCAGGGCGCCCTTGTTTTTTGTAAGGCGTGTAGCGCCGCAGGGCGCCCTTGTTTTTTGTGAAGTATGTAGGCCGCAGAGAGTCATTTTCTTGCTCGCGCGCGCATCGACAATCAAGTTTGAGCATCACCCATGCAGCAAAAAACACTCCATGAAAAATTCTCCGGCCCGGTCGCCAAGGTCGTGCTCGGCATCATCGGTGTCGTCTTCGGCGGGTTCTTCGGCATCCCGGCCTACAACTCGATCAACGCAAGTTACGTTGCCAAGGTCGACGGCCACGAGATATCGCAGCAGGATTTTCGCGAACGCTACGACGCGTACCGTGCCCAGATGCAGCGCATGATGGGCGCGCAGTTCGATGCGCTGGCATTCGACAAGCCGGAGCGCAAACGCGAGGTACTCGACCAGATGATCAACGAGCAGTTGATCCTGGATGCCAACGACAAGCTCGGCACGATGTTGCCCGCCAAGCGCGTATTCGATGAAATCGCCAGCTATCCGGCGTTTCAGGTCGATGGCAAGTTCGACAAGGATCAGTACCGTAACCTGCTGGCCAACCAGCACAAATCGCCGGCGCAGTTCGAGGACAACGTACGGCGTGATCTGGAATTGCGCGAGTTGATAGGCCAGCTCGGACAGAACGCAGTGGTGACCGAGGCTGATGTCGATGGCTACCTGCGCCTGCGCGATCAAACCCGTGATTTCCGCTGGATCAAACTCGACAAACCGACGTCCGATGCAAAGGTTGCCGACGCCGACATCGAGACCTACTACAAAGCGCATGGCGACGAATTCATGACGCCGGAAAAAGTGTCGCTGGATTACGTCGAACTTGATGCGGCAAAAATGGCGCTCGACATCAAGGCCGACGACGCGGCGCTGAAGCAGCGCTATGAAGATCAGAAGTCTCACTTCGTCTCGCCGGAGCAGCGACAGACTTCGCATATTCTGGTAAAGGTCGACAAGAACGCCGATGCCGCCGCGCAGAAAGCCGCGTTGGAAAAGGCGCAGGCCATTGCCATGCAGGCCAAATCGGCCAAGGATTTCGCCGCGCTGGCGAAGGCCGATTCCGAGGACCTGGGTTCCAAGGCGCAAGGTGGCGATCTGGGCTGGCTGGATAAAGGCGTGACCGATCCCGCGTTCGAGGCCGCGTTGTTCGCGCTGAAGAAGGGCGAGATTTCCGACCCGGTAAAATCCGACGAGGGTTATCACATCATCCAGCTGCGCGACGTGCGCGCAGAAAAGGTGCGCAGCTTCGATGAGGTCAAGGCCGAGTTGGCCAAGCAGTATCTGGAAGGCGAGCGTGACCGCCAATACAGCGAGATCTCGGGCAAGCTGACCGATGCGATCTATCAGGATCCGACGTCACTCGCGCCTGCAGCCAAGGCGCTGGGACTGACCGTGCAGAAGACCGGCCTGTTCGCGCGCACCGGTGGCGAAGGCATTGCCTCCAATCCGGCCGTGGCAAAGGCAGCATTTTCCAATTCTGTACTTGTGGAAGGCAACAGCTCCGATCCAGTCGAGCTGAGCCCCAGCCACATTGTGGTGATGCGCGTGGATCAGCACGAGAAGTCAGTGCCCAAGGCTCTGGATCAAGTGCGCGAAGACATTCGCAAGAAGCTGTCGGATCAGCTAGTGAGCAAGCAGGCGCATGAGCAGGCCGATGCGTTGTATGCACGCTTGCAGAAAGGTGAATCGCTGGACAAGCTCGCGACGGAGCTGAAGCTCAAACCGACCGACGAGAAGGATATTGGCCGCAACGCGGCGAAGCTGGATGGCAAGCTTGTCAATGAACTCTTCAAACTGTCACGGCCGCAGGCTGACAAACCCGCAACCAGTGAAGTCACCCTGGCCAACGACGTGTACGCACTCGTGTCGCTCGATGCAGTGAAAGATGGCGATCCCTCCAAACTCGACGCCAAGACCCGCGAAGCCGCGCGCAATCAGCTGCGCCAGGGCGTCGGCAGCGAGGCCGTGCACGGTTTTGTCGACAGCCTGCGCAAGAACGCCAAGATCGATGTTTCGGAAGACCGCATGTAACTGCGGTTTGAGATGCGTACCAGAAAAAGGCCGCGTGATGCGGTCTTTTTTTTGCTTTTTACACCGCCATTCCGACGCGCTCCATCAAACTCCCGTCATCCCCAAAATGTTGAAGCCGGAATCGACGAAGGTAATTTCGCCGGTGATGCCGGAAGCCAGATCGGAACACAGAAACGCCGCAACGTTGCCCACTTCATCGATGCTGACGTTGCGGCGCAGCGGCGAGTTTTGTTCGACGTGATCGAGCATCTTGCGGAAGTCGGCCACCCCGGCTGCGGCCAGAGTCTTGATCGGGCCGGCGGAAATTGCGTTGACGCGGGTGCCTTCGGGGCCGAGGTTGTAGGCGAGGTAGCGCACGCTGGCTTCCAGACTGGCCTTGGCCAGGCCCATCACGTTGTAGTTTGCCATCGCGCGATCAGAGCCGAGGTAGGTCAGGGTGAGGATCGCGCCGCCGCGGCCCTTCATCAGTGGTCGCGCAGCCTTGGCCAGCGCCGCCAGACTGTAGCTGGAAATATCGTGGGCGATGGCGAAATTCTCGCGCGTGAGATGATCGAGGAATTGATCTTGGATCGCCTCGCGCGGGGCGAATCCGATCGAGTGCACGAGGATGTCGAAACCGTCCCAATGCTTGCCCAAGTCAGCGAACAGCTGCGTGATCTGTGCGTCGCTGCTCACGTCGCATGGCAGGACGATGTTGGAACCGAAGGCATTCGCGGCCTCGTCGACGCGACTCTTGAGCTTGTCGTTGACGTAGGTAAACGCCAGTTGTGCACCTTCGCGGTGCATGGCGCTGGCAATGCCCCAGGCAATGGAACGCTGGCTGATGATGCCGGTAATCAAGGCGCGCTTGCCGTGCAGAAATCCCATGATGCCTCCGCGAATGGTCGATTTGGTGAGTCTGATCAAGTCTCGTTCGTCATTCCGGCGAAAACCGCCGGGACGATGAGCATTTTGTTGGGCGCTCCTAGCCTGCGAGTTTAACTGAGCACAGCCGTGACGTCAGCGTGGGGTATCAGCGTCCTGCGGGAGCCGCTGACGCGGTTGCCGTGCCGCCCGCATTGGCGGGGGCCAGATGCAAGCGTTGGCCGAGTCGCAGCGTCGCCGC
>JANXVS010000125.1 GCA_025351555.1 Pseudomonadota bacterium
GTCGCGATGGCCGAGATCGGCCTGGATTGCCCGAAAGCCGAAGTCGCGCGCTCGCTTGAACAGGCGCTCGACATCCAGACCCGCGTCGGTTATCCGACCATCATCCGCCCGAGCTTCACGCTCGGCGGCAGTGGCGGCGGCATCGCCTACAACCGCGAAGAGCTCATCGAGATCGCGAGCCGCGGACTCGAACTCTCGCCGGTGCATGAAGTGCTCATCGAGGAGTCCGTGCTGGGCTGGAAGGAATTCGAGATGGAGGTCGTCCGCGACACTGCGGACAACTGCATCATCGTGTGCTCGATCGAGAACCTCGACCCGATGGGCGTGCACACCGGCGATTCGATCACTGTCGCGCCTGCGCAGACGCTCACCGACAAGGAATACCAGCGCCTGCGCGACGCGAGCATCGCGGTGCTGCGCAAGATCGGCGTGGACACCGGCGGTTCCAACGTGCAGTTCGGTGTGAACGCGCAGACCGGGCGCGTGGTCGTGATCGAGATGAATCCGCGGGTGTCGCGCTCGTCGGCGCTCGCATCCAAGGCCACGGGGTTCCCGATCGCGAAAGTCGCTGCGAAACTCGCGGTCGGCTACACGCTCGACGAACTGAAGAACGAGATCACTGGCGGCGCGACGCCCGCGTCGTTCGAGCCGAGCATCGATTACGTCGTCACCAAGATCCCGCGCTTCGCGTTCGAAAAATTCCCGTCCGCCGATGCGCGCCTGACCACCCAGATGAAATCGGTCGGCGAAGTCATGGCGATGGGCCGCACCTTCCAGGAATCGCTGCAGAAGGCGCTGCGCGGACTCGAAACCGGAAAGTCCGGGCTCGACCCGAGCGGCCTCGACATCAGTACCGAGGAAGGCCTTGCCGAACTGCGCCGCGAACTGCGCGAGCCCGATCCGGAACGCATCTTCCACGTCGCCGATGCATTCCGCGCAGGCATGTCGGTCGAGGCCGTGCACGCGTTGTCTTTCATCGATCCATGGTTCCTGGACCAGATCGAAGAGATCGTGCAAGTCGAAGCCGAGGTCGCGCGCGATGGCTTGGCCGCGCTGGATGCCGCGCGCCTGCGCGAACTCAAGCGCAAGGGTTTTTCGGATGCGCGATTGGCGACGCTGGCAGGTACCGACGAGAATGCGCTGCGCGTGCTGCGCCACGCGCTCGGCGTGCGCCCGGTCTACAAGCGCGTGGATTCCTGCGCGGCCGAGTTCGCAACCGACACGGCCTACCTGTATTCGACCTACGAGGACGAGTGCGAGGCAGCGCCTACCGATCGCAAGAAGATCATGGTGCTCGGCGGCGGGCCGAACCGGATCGGGCAGGGGATCGAGTTCGATTATTGCTGCGTGCACGCCGCGCTCGCGCTGCGCGAGGATGGCTACGAAACCATCATGGTCAACTGCAATCCGGAAACCGTGTCGACAGATTACGACACCAGCGACAGGCTCTACTTCGAGCCGGTGACGCTGGAGGACGTGCTGGAAATCGTTGCGGTCGAACAGCCCAAGGGCGTGATCGTGCAATACGGCGGGCAGACGCCACTGAAGCTTGCGCGCGCGCTGGAAGCGGCTGGCGTGCCGATCATCGGCACCAGCCCGGACAGCATCGACCTTGCGGAAGATCGCGAACGCTTCCAGCAGATGATCACCAAGCTCGGACTGGTACAGCCCGCGAACCGTACCGCGCGCAACGCCGAACAGGCGCTCGCGCTGGCCAGCGAAATCGGTTATCCGCTGGTGGTGCGACCGAGCTACGTGCTCGGCGGACGCGCGATGGAAGTCGTGCATTCCGATGCCGACCTCACGCGCTACATCCGCGACGCAGTCAAGGTGTCGAACGATTCTCCGGTGCTGCTCGACCGTTTCCTCGACAACGCGGTCGAGGTCGACGTGGACACCATCGCCGATGCTGACGGCAACGTGTTCGTCGGCGGCATCATGGAACACATCGAGGAAGCCGGCGTGCATTCGGGCGACTCCTCGTGCTCGCTGCCGCCGTATTCGCTGTCGCCGCAAGTGCAGGACAGGCTGCGCGACCAGGTTGCGCAGATGGCGCGCGAACTGAAAGTCGTCGGCCTGATGAATACCCAGTTCGCGATCCAGGTCGATGAACACGGTGCCGAACACATCTTCATCCTCGAAGTGAACCCACGCGCTTCGCGCACGGTGCCGTTCGTATCCAAGGCGACCGGCGTATCGCTAGCGAAAATCGCAGCACGTTGCATGGTCGGCAAATCGCTGGCTGAGCAGGGCACCACCGTGGAAATGATCCCGCAATATTTCTCGGTGAAAGAAGCGATCTTCCCGTTCCTGAAATTCCAGAATGTGGATCCGATTCTCGGGCCGGAGATGCGCTCGACCGGCGAAGTGATGGGTGTTGGCCGCAATTTCGGTGCCGCGTTCGCGCGTGCGCACGAGGCCGCAAACATCGTGCCGCCGAAAGTCGGCAAGGTTTTCGTGTCGGTGCGCGATCCGGACAAGCAGCGTTTGCTGCCGGTGGCGCGCGATCTGATCAAGCGCGGCTTCAACATCGTGGCCACGTCCGGCACCTGCGCTTTTCTCGCGGAGCAGGGCATCGCCTGTGAGCGCATCAACAAGGTGATCGAAGGCCGCCCGCATATCGTGGACCTGATCAAGAACGGCGAGATCGTGTTCATCGTCAATACGACCGAGGGCAAGCAGGCGATTGCCGACTCGTTCTCGATCCGGCGCGAAGCGCTGCAGCAACGTATCACCTATTCCACCACCATTGCCGGCGCGCGCGCCCTGCTGCATTCGCTGGATTTCCGCAGCGACGGCGAAGTCCACAGTCTGCAACAGTTGCACAAGGAATTGGCATGAAACGATCCCCGATGACGACCCAAGGCGCCGCGCGTTTGCGCGCGGAAGTCGACCGGCTCAAGGGCATCGAGCGGCCACGCATCACGGCAGCAATCGCCGAGGCACGTGCGCACGGCGATCTGAAGGAAAACGCCGAATACCACGCCGCGCGGGAGCAGCAGAGTTTCGTCGAGGGCCGTATCCAGGAACTGGAAGCCGCGCTCAGCTATGCCGAAGTGATCGATGTGGCGCGATTGAATCCGAATGGCCGGATCGTGTTCGGCGCGACGGTCGAGTTGTCCGATGAGGATTCAGGCGATCAGATCACGTACCAGATCGTCGGCGATCTGGAAGCCGACATCAAACAGCGGCTGATTTCGGTATCGTCTCCGTTTGCACGCGCGCTGATCGGCAAGAGTGAAGGTGACAGCTTCGAGTTCTGCGCATCGAACGGCACCAAGAACTACGAGATTGTTTCGGTGCGCTATCAAGGCTGAAATTATCAGGCGCGACGTCATCAGGCGATCATCCCCAAGAGCCGTCGGACGCGCATGGCCGCACTGACTTTGCTGCTGCCAGCTCTGGCCCACATCGAAGCGGCGGGAACGCCCGCCATCCTGGCACGCTGGCTTGTTCGCGGCGACCGCCTGCCCGACGCGAAGCCCGGCCACGAAACAGTGCTGCGCGAATGCTTTGAATTCGTCGGCACTACGCTGCCAACGGCTGCGCTGACGCGTGATCTGGATTGCCATGATGCATCCGGCGCGCTATGGCTGCGCGCCGATCCCGCCTACGCGATGGCCGATGCGGTCACCGCGCGATTGCTTGCTTGCGGAACTGTGGATTTGTCACGCGACGAAAGCGACGAGCTGGCACGTGCCTTGCGGCCATTATTCGGCGATGCCGGATTTCCGCTTGAACCAGCGACACCCACGCGTTGGTATCTGCGCTGTCCACCTGGCGCGCGCCTGCCGCTGTTCGCCGCGCCCGAGGATGTGCTTGGCGATGATCTGATGCAGCATTTGCCACAGGGAGAAAACCAGCAGCAGTGGCGACACCTATCGAACGAGGCCCAGGTGATTCTGCACAACCACCCAGTCAACGCGCAGCGCGTGCAACGCGGACAGATGCCGGCAAACAGCCTGTGGTTCTGGGGTGCCGGAAAATTGCCAGAGTGGGTGCGCGCGCCGTTCACGCGTGTCTTCAGCAACGACGATGCGGTTGTCGCGCTCGCGCGCCTGGCGAAGGTGGCTGTCGTCGCGCCGGCACCTGCTGTGGTTTTCCACATTGAGGCAAACGATACTTTTCTTCTCGACCTAGCGAACATTCGAGACCCAGTGGCGCTAGAGCGCGACTGGCTCAATCCCCTCGATGTGTTGCTCAAACGTCGTGCCTTGTATGCCCTGCATCTACGCTTCGTCGCCGGTGAGCGCATCACCGTGAAACCGGCGCATCGCTGGCGCTTCTGGCGCAAGATCAAGCGCGCGTCGCCGCGATGAAATCGCCGCGCATCGAACGCCGACCGATTGCTATCATGAATGATGATTGGCCGGATTCGGTGCATCCGGTGTTGCGACGCATCTATGCCGCGCGTGGGATTGCTTCGCCGCATGAAATCGAACATCGACTGGCGTCAATGCTGTCGCCGCAAAGCCTCGGCGGCATGAACCGCGCCTGTGGAATTCTGGAGCAGGCGATTCGCGCTGATGTACGCATTGTCGTCGTTGGCGATTTCGACTGTGATGGCGCGACGGGCACGGCGGTCGCCGTGCGCGGCTTGCGCCTGCTCGGCGCGCACGACGTTGGCTATGCGGTGCCCAATCGCTTCCGTCATGGCTATGGACTGAGCCCAGCAATAGTGGAGGAACTGCTTCCTCGGCAACCGCAACTGTTGATCACTGTCGATAACGGCATCGCCGCGCATGCCGGCGTCGCCGCCGCGAAGTCGCATGGCATGCAGGTAATCGTCACTGATCATCACCTGCCCGGCGCGACCTTACCCGACGCCGACGCGATCGTGAATCCCAATCTCACCGACGACACTTTTGCCAGCAAGGCATTGGCAGGCGTCGGGGTGATGTTCTATCTGCTGCTAGCCTTGCGTGCGCACCTGCGCGAGCGTGGTTGGTTTTCGCCTGTTGAGAAGTGCGGCGAAGGACCGCCGCTTCTTGATCTTCGCGATCAGGACGATCGCAAAAGTACTCCCGAACCGGATTTTTCTGCGCTGCTGGATCTGGTTGCCCTCGGTACCGTCGCTGATCTCGTGCCACTGGATCATAATAATCGCATCCTTGTCAACGCCGGAATCAAGCGCATTCGCGCAGGGCGCGCTTGCGCCGGCGTCGCGGCACTCATTGAAGCGGGTCGGCGCGACCCAGCCAGATTGGTCGCCGCCGATCTGGGCTTTGTCGTCGCGCCACGTATCAATGCCGCCGGGCGTCTGGAAGACATGGGCTTAGGCATCGAATGCCTGTTGACCGACGATCCCGGTCGCGCGCGCGAACTTGCCGAAACCCTGTCAGCGATCAATGCGGAGCGCCGCGAACTACAGACTGGGATGGTCGAACAGGCGCAAGCAGAAGTCCACAAATGGACTTTGGCGCATGGCGACGGAGCGTTGCCGCACGGTATCGTGCTGTTCGATCCTGGTTGGCATCACGGTGTCGTCGGGCTGGTCGCATCCAAGCTCAAGGAGACGCTGCATCGACCGGTGATCGCCTGCGCGCCAGCGGGTGGGGGTGGTGGTGAGGTGAAGGCTTCTGGCCGCTCGATTCCGGGATTTCATCTGCGTGATGCATTGGTCGATATCGATGCACGCTATCCCGGACTGCTTCTGCGCTTCGGTGGTCACGCCATGGCGGCAGGCCTGACTCTGCACCGCGACGATGTGGAAGCGTTTGCTGCTGCCTTCGATGCCGTCGTACGGGAACGCACTACGCCGGAGGCGCTTGATGCGGTTGTCCTGACCGATGGCGAACTCGACACCGTAGATTTTTCGCTCGATCTGGCGCAGCAACTGCGTTACGCCGGGCCTTGGGGACAGGGCTTCCCGGAACCGCTATTCGACGGCGTGTTTGCCCTTGATTCGTGGAAGGTCATGGGCGAGACACATCTGCGCCTGAAGTTGCGTCGCATCGATGCGATGCAAGCGCTGGACGCGGTTGTGTTCAATGCCTACACCGGCACACCGCCGCCTGCGCGTCTGCGGGCGGTGTTCCAGCTCGACGTGAACGAGTGGAACGGCAAGCAAACCCTGCAGTTGATCATCCGTCATCTTGAACCGGCCTGAGCGTTCAGGACATTCATAGCAGTGGAGTCATGCGCAGTTTTTGCTACCATGCACGTCTTTTGCGCGCAGACGATTGCAACGACTATCCGCCATGATTGAAATCAATCCAATTTCCCACCGCATTGCCGACCTTCTGAGCCGCGTCACGTTGCTTAGGGGGTATCTTTGACTACGACATCAAGAGTGAACGCCTGGAAGAAGTAGGGCGCGAACTCGAAAATCCCAACATCTGGGACAATCCTGAGCGCGCGCAACAACTGGGCAAGGAGCGCGCGATGTTGGACAAGATCGTCAATGGCATCCGCAATCTGAATGATGGATTGAGCGGCGCGGACGAGTTGCTGCAACTGGCTGCAGCCGAGGGCGACGAGAGCACCATCAATGCTGTTGCGACCGACGTCGAGTCGCTGGCTGCCAAGGTCGAAGCGCTGGAATTCCAGCGCATGTTTTCCGGCAAGATGGATTCGCATAACGCTTTCGTCGACGTGCAGGCCGGCGCGGGTGGCACCGAGGCGCAGGATTGGGCCGAAATACTCCTGCGCATGTATCTGCGCTGGTGCGAAAACCGGCAGTGGAAAACCGAGCTGATGGAAGTTTCTGCGGGCGAAGTTGCGGGCATCAAGAGCGCGACCTTCCGTGTCGAAGGCGACTACGCCTACGGCTGGCTCAAGACCGAGATTGGCGTGCATCGGCTAGTGCGCAAGTCGCCGTTCGATTCGGACAATCGCCGCCATACCTCATTCTCGTCGATCTTCGTCTCACCCGAAGTCGATGACGATATCGACATCACGATCAACCCCGCGGATTTGAGAACGGACGTGTATCGCGCATCCGGTGCCGGTGGTCAGCACGTCAACAAAACTGAATCGGCGGTGCGCATCACCCACATGCCGAGCGGCATTGTCGTTGCTTGCCAGAATGAGCGCTCGCAACACGCCAACCGCGATCGCGCGATGAAGATGCTCAAGGCCAAGCTCTACGAGATGGAAATCCAGAAGCGCAATGTCGAGAAGGCCGCGCTGGAGGCGACCAAGTCCGACATCGGCTGGGGTAGCCAGATTCGCAATTATGTATTGGATCAATCGCGAATCAAGGACCTGCGCACCGGCATCGAGCGTACCGATACGCAAAAAGTGCTCGATGGCGATCTGGACGAGTTTATCGAGGCCAGCCTGAAATCGGGTCTGGAAGCTGGCGCGAAGCGGGCGGATGCATAATGATTTCGACACGGATACTAAAATGATGAGTGGCAAGAAAGTCGAATTCAGTGGCGACGCCGGGCCGGGTGCTGATACGAGTGGGTTACCGCCGGACGAAAACAAATTGATCGCCGAACGCCGCGAAAAGCTGAGCGCGCTGCGCGCGCAGGGCATCGCGTTCCCGAATGATTTTCATCCGGACGCATTCGCCGGCGATTTGCAGCAAGAATTTGAAGGCAAAGACGCTGAGACCATCGAAGCCGCGGCGCGCCGGGTGAAAGTAGCGGGTCGCATGCTGCTCAAGCGCGGCCAGGGCAAGGTCAGCTTCGTGCAGATCCAGGACATGACGGGTCGCATCCAGCTTTTCGTGCAGGCGAATGCGCTCGGGGAAATCTACGACGCGTTCAAGTCTTGGGATGTCGGCGACATCGTCGGTGCGGAAGGTCCGCTGATGCGCACCAAGACCGGCGAGCTTTCGGTGAAAGTCGAAACATTGCGCTTGCTGACCAAGTCGCTGCGCCCGTTGCCGGACAAGTGGCATGGACTCGCCGATGTCGAGCAACGTTACCGCCAGCGTTACGTCGATCTGATCGTGACTCCCGAAGCACGCCGTGTGTTTGCGCTGCGTTCGCGCATGATCCGCTGTATCCGCGATTATCTGGAAAGCCCGCAACGCCGCTTCGTCGAAGTCGAGACGCCGATGATGCATGCGATCCCAGGCGGCGCGATGGCGCGGCCGTTCAAGACACATCACAACGCGCTGGATCTGGATATGTATCTACGCGTGGCTCCGGAGTTGTATCTGAAGCGTCTTGTCGTCGGCGGCATCGAGCGCGTGTACGAGATCAACCGCAATTTCCGCAATGAAGGCGTATCGACGCGGCACAATCCCGAGTTCACGATGCTGGAGTTGTATCAGGCCTATGCTACCTACAACGAGATCATGGACCTGACGGAAGACTTGATCCGCGAGATAGCCAAGGCCACGCTGGGCACCACTGCGCTGAGCTGGGAAGGCCGCGACATCGATGTCGGTTCGCCATTCCGGCGCTGGGCGATGGCCGAGGTGGTGAGCCATCACAATCCGGAAATCGGCGCCCACGAATTACGCGATCGCGAAGCGCTTGCACGTCATTGCGAACGGCTCGGCATCCACGTCAAACCCAACTACGGTTGGGGCAAGTTGCTGCTGGAAATCTTTGAAAAAACGGTGGAAAGTACCCTGGTGCAACCGACTTTCATCACCGCGTACCCGACCGAGGTATCGCCGCTGGCACGCGCGAACGACGGCGATGCCGGCATCACTGATCGTTTTGAGCTGTTCGTTGGTGGCAAGGAGCTCGCCAACGGATTCTCCGAGCTGAACGATCCGGAAGATCAGGCCGAGCGCTTCCGCGCGCAGGTGCAGGCCAAGGATTCCGGTGATGACGAGGCGATGCATTTTGATGTCGACTACATTCGCGCGTTGGAGTACGGTTTACCGCCAACCGGTGGTCTGGGGGTCGGCATCGATCGGTTGGTGATGTTTTTTGCGGATGTGCCTTCGATTCGCGACGTGCTGTTGTTCCCCTACATGCGTCCAGAAGCATGAGATTTTGGCCTGAAAATTGCTTTCATCAGACAGCACATCGGTGTTCACAACGCCGTTTCACTGCAGAGGGGATGGCGACGCAATGAATCAGCAGAAGGAACAAGGTGGAATGCGGCATGCGCGCATGCCGATCAATTCGGCCGTACTCATGATCCACGGCGCGGACGTATGGTCCAGCGAGATCGAGGATATTTCCGCGACGGGCGTGCTGGTGGCGCGTCCCGACGATTGGCACGGACGCGTGGGTGATCAATACGCGCTGGACATGATCATCGGTGAAGATCTGAACATCCATGTCGACGCGACCGTGGCGCGCATTCTTGATCGGTACGTCGGCTTTGCCTACTCACGCATCCCGCCGGAGAAGGAAGTACCACTGTGGAACCTGCTGGGCGGCTACGCGGATCGCCTGGAACGATTCGGGGAGTGATTACGCCGTAGCCTTGGGCGCGTCACGCAACTCGCGGCGCAGAATCTTGCCGACATTGGTTTTCGGCAGCGAATCGCGGAACTCGATGTATTTCGGCAGCTTGTAGCCGGTGAGATTTGCCTTGCAATGGGCTTTGATGATCTCGGCGGTGAGCTTGGGATCTTTCTTCACCACCACGATCTTCACTGCTTCGCCGGATTTCTCGTCCGGCACGCCGACGGCGGCGACTTCGAGTACGCCCGGGCACTGCGCGACGACATCCTCGATCTCGTTCGGATAGACGTTGAAACCGGACACCAGGATCATGTCCTTTTTCCTGTCCACAATGGTGAAATATCCCTTTTCGTCCATTTTGGCGATGTCGCCGGTGTGCAGCCAGCCGTCCGTGGTGAGCACCTTGGCGGTCTCTTCCGGACGCTGCCAATAACCCTTCATCACCTGTGGCCCCTTGATGCACAACTCACCGACTTCACCACCGGCAAGTTCGATCCCGTTGTCGTCCTGGATGCAGGCATCGGTCGACGAGATCGGCAGGCCGATGGCGCCGTTGTACTCGGCCAGATCCAGCGGATTCATGCACGCCGCGGGCGAGGTTTCGGTCAAACCATAAGCCTCGACCAAGGTGACGCCGGTGGTTTTCTTCCAACGCTCGGCCACTGCGCGCTGCACGGCCATACCGCCGCCGAGCGTCAGGTGCAATGCGGAAAAATCCACTTTGTCGAACCCCGGCGTGTTGAGCAGGCCGTTGAACAGCGTGTTGACGCCGGTGATCGCGGTGAAGCGGATACCGCTCAAGGTCTTGACGAAACCCGGCATGTCGCGCGGATTCGTGATCAGGTAGTTG
>JANXVS010000127.1 GCA_025351555.1 Pseudomonadota bacterium
CGTAACCCACCGAAACCGCGGTTGTGCATCTTTGACAAGGAATGCTGCGCATTCGGCGGGTTACGTCGCTGCGCGACTAACCTACCCTACGAAAGCTCGTCTGCCGCAGCATCAGCCACGCCGCGACGACGCAGGTCAGCACCAGCAAGCCCACATCCCACGCGCCGAGATGCGCGCGAAATACCTGCCACGCCAGCGCGAAATCCATTTTGAACAAGGTGCTGCGTAGGGGAAAACCGAGCATCTGGGCGATGCGCACGGCGGCGAACAGGTATTGCGCGTAGACGAAAGTAAGCAGGGTTGCCGCTACCGCGCAAACGGCTCCGCTGCGGCCGACGAAACCCTGCCAGCGCAGGAAGATCGCCAGACCGGTCGCGAACACCACGATGAGGAAGGTCGTGTCGTAGTCCGTCGCCAGCGACAGCAGGCACCACAGGGCGCCGGCGGCGAGTCCGCCGAGCAGCACGCTGGCCAGCATAACGAACAAGTGTGCGCGGCCGCGTGACGGGGATTCGGCAGAGACTGATTGAGGCAAGGCGACGCTCCGTTGGCAAGCGCAAATCTTACGCTATTGCTATTGCCACAGTTTCAAAAAAAGCCACGGACTTCACCGCACGTCGTCCTCCGCGGCCAGCATCCACGCCTGCGGAAAATGCTGGAAACCAATATGCGGGTAATATTTGTCCGCGGCCGGTGCGGCGAGCAATAGAAGCTTGGCCTGTGGCGCCGCCGCCTGCGTGCGCCGGATCAGTTGCTTGCCGATGCCGCAGCGCTGATGCGAGACGCGTACCGCAAGATCGGCCAGATACGTGGTCCAGCTGAAGTCGCTGACGCAGCGCGAAATGCCGACCAGCAGTTCGCCATCCCATGCGGTAACGATGAGGTTCGCGTTTTCCAGCATTGCCGCAAAACGCGCCTTGTCGTCGACCGGGCGGCGTTCGGCGAGCGTCGAGGTGCGATACAACTCAAGCGCCTGCGCAAGTTCCGGGCGAACATCGTCGCGATAGCTGATCATGCCGGGGCTCTCTGCAATAGCTCTTGCACGGATATCGGCAGCGCGGTGAAGCAGTCTTCCGATGGCTGCGGCGCGCCGTACTGTACTTGCATCGGCACCACGCCAGCCCAGTGCGGCAGGGTCAGGTCGGCCTTGTCGTCCTTCGGTCCGCCGTTGCGGATTTTTGCGGAAATATCCACAATTTCAAAATGCAGCACGCTGGTAGCGGCCAGTTCATTGCGATCCGGATAGCGCGATTCGGCGGCGCGACCGGGCAGCATGGCCTCGACGAAATGCGCCAACGCCGAGGTTTTCGCCGTCGCATCGTCGAGCACCCGCGCACGACCGAACGCGACCACCGAGCGGTAGTTCGCCGAGTGGTGGAAATGCGAGCGCGCCAGCACCAGGCCATCGACGATCGTCATGCTGACGCAAGCTTCCACGCCTTGCCCGAGTTGTTTGATCAGGCGGCTGGCGATCGAGCCATGCAGCAACAAGGCGTCGCCGTCACGCGCGTACAGCATCGGAATCACGAACGGCTGGTTGTCGACGCAGAAGCCGACGTGGGCGAGAAACGCCGCATCGAGAATCGCATAGGCGTCGCTGCGGTCGTAGCGCGCACGGTCCTTGATGCGCTGTACCTTGTGACGGGACAGGGGTTTGGCTGCACGGACGTTCATCGGCGCGATTTTCCATGTGAGCGGACAGGAGCAATTCCCGCGGTGCCCATTACGCCACGAAAATCGGTGCTATCGAAGTGCCGGTTTGCTAATATTGCAAGGTACCAATCGGGAGTGACCGATGTTTCTCGAACTCGACGAGCTGGGACCGCGCTACCTGCAACTGGCGCGGGCGCTCAAGCAGGCCATACTCGATGGGCGTTGCGCGGCGACGACGCGCCTGCCGGCCACGCGCGTGCTCGCGCGCGAGCTGGCGTTGTCGCGCAACACGGTGCTGGCGGCTTACGAGCAGCTTGCTGCTGAAGGCTTTATCGAAGGCCGCGTCGGTTCGGGCTGTTATGTCGCCGCATTTGCCGCGACGAAGGTGGTACGCGCGACTGCGCAGCCTTCGCGGACGCCGCGCACGCGCAAGGCCGCGCTGGCACGGCGCGGACGGCGCGCGCTCGAGCTGTTCGATCAGTCGATTCACGGTCGCCAGCACCGCGGACTACGCTACAACCTGCAGTACGGCCTGCCGATGACCAATCCGCAGCTTGCCAGTGCCTGGCGGCGCGAACTCAACCACGCCGCCGCGCACGCGGAAATGGACTATCCCGATCCGCAAGGTCTTATTGCGTTGCGGCACCAGGTGTGTGACTACCTCGCGCGCCGCCGCGGCATCGTCGCTGCGCCCGAGGATGTGCTGATCGTCAGCGGCACCCAGCAGGCGTTCGCGCTGGCGGCCGATGTGCTGCTCGACGAAGGCGATCGCGTCCTGCTCGAAGACCCGCATTATCGCGGCGCGCGCCAGGTGTTTCAGACCCAGGGCGCGCATGTGTTCGGCTGCCGCGTCGATGGCGACGGCCTGGTGACGGCGGCGCTACCGAGGGGCAAGGCCACGCGTCTGGCGGTGGTGACGCCATCGCATCAGTTTCCCACCGGTGCGGTGCTGAGTTTGCCCCGGCGCATGCACTTGCTGGACTGGGCACAGCGCAGCGGCTGCTGGTTGATCGAGGATGATTACGACGGCGAGTTCCGCTACGACGCGCGACCCTTGGCGGCGCTGAAGTCGCTGGATCGCGCAGACTGCGTTATATACATTGGTACTTTTTCCAAAGTGCTGTTCCCGTCGCTGCGCCTGGGCTACATGGTGCTCCCGCCGGGTCTGCGCCAGGCCTTCGTTGCGGCGAAATGGTTGACCGACCGCGGTTGTCCGGCGATCGAGCAGGCCGCTCTGGCGCGGCTGATCGCCAGCGGCGCCTTCGAGCGCCATCTGCGCCAGGCGGCGAAGAATCTGAAGACACGTCGGGCCGCGTTGCTCACGGCGCTCAAGCGTCACGCGGGTGACGCGGTGGAAGTCGCCGATTCCAGCGCCGGCATGCATATCCTGGCGTGGCTGCCGCGCATGAGCCACGCGCAGTCGCAGCGCATGGTCGAGCGTGCGCGTAGCCGTGGACTCGGGCTGTATCTGGTTGCGCCATATTGCCTGAAACCGCTGCCGCGTCCGGGTCTGCTGCTGGGTTATGCGGATTTACCGCCGGCCGACTTGCAGGCGGCGATGCGGGTGTTTGGCGAGTGTCTGCGTGAAGTGGAGCGCTAATCCATCTTTTTCCGCACCAGGCGCAGATGCGGAGCACCGTGCGGACGCAACCAACGCAACGCGCCGGCATCGACCAACGTGTCGATCTGCGACAGACTTTGTGCGGAGAGGTGCGCGCTCGCCAGCGCGGGTCCGGCGACGAGCCCGGCGCTGCCATTGCGGCCCCACTGCTTGACTCGGTAGAGCGCCGCGTCGGCCAGTTCCAGAGTCATTGTCCAGCCAAATTCCGCACCGAGTTCCTGCCCGGGCGGATGTATGGCGAAGCCGATCGAGCCGGTCACGCGCAGTTCGCGGCCGTCGCCAAGGTGAAACGTGTGCGCTGCAAGTTTGCTGCGAATGCGCTCGGCCGCTTCCAGCGCCTGCTCTGGCTGTACGCGTTTTACGACGATCAGGAATTCCTCGCCACCCCATCGCAGCAGCTCGTCACCGACCCGCGCGACACTTCGCAACAATTGGGAAAGTTGCACAAGTACACTATCGCCGGCGGCATGGCCGAAGTCATCGTTGACGCGTTTGAAGTTGTCCAGGTCCAGCAGCAGAAAGGCCAGTGCTGCGCCGTCGCCGATGCCGTCCTTGAGCAACTGCTGGATATGGTCCAACAGGAAGCGGCGATTGTGCAGTCCGGTCAACGGGTCGGTCTGGCTTTCCTGCGCCAGGGTCTGGTTGACTTCGCGCAGACGCTCGTTCGCGCGGCTGAGCGCGTGGGTGCGCTCGGCGACGATCTGCTCGAGCCGATGCTGGCGCGCGCGATACCAGCGCAACCGCAGCATCACCAGCGCGATCGTCAGGCCGATCACGGCGCAGGCCAGCGTCAGGCGCACCAGCAGGCGTTCGTACCAGCGTGGTGGCAGGCTGAAATCCAGGCTGATATCACTATTGCTGGTGACTCCATCTGGCAGCGAAGCGCGCACGCGGAAGCGGTAATCGCCGGGCGGTAGATTTGTATAAAATGCGGCACGGCGCGACCCGGCGTCGACCCAGTTCTCGTCATAGCCTTCCAGGCGATAGCCGAAGTGCAGGCTATGCGGATCGCGGAAGCTTAAGCCGGTGAAATCGATTTCGACATCGCGACCGCCGGTGCTCAGGGTCGGGATCGCGCCGGTGGCATACCAGTGTCCGTTATGGCGCAGACCTTCGACGACGACGCTGGGCCGCTGCTGCGAACTGACGATGGCGCGGGTGTCCAGACGCAGCGCGCCGGAAATCGTCGGCAGCCAGAGGCTGTCACCATCGACGGCGCTGCGCGCCTGCGCGCCGCCATTGCAGCAGCGCACGCGCTGGCTGCCGGGTTCGCGGCCGCTGGCGCTGAGCACCATCTCTGGATGCACCACAGATGCCGTCGCACCCTGAGTTGGCGCTGCTGCCGGATCTGGTAGCGCGTCGATCGGCAGCCGCCACACGCCTTCGATGCCGGCGACATAGATGTGGCCATCGATGATGCGGAAGGTCCAACCGTTCTGGCTCGGCAGACCCTGTGCCGACGTCAGCATCAACAGGCGATCGCCCGCGAGCAGGCCAAGTCCGCCATCCAGGGTGGTGATGCCGATCAGATCGGGGCGGATCGGCGCGATGTAGGTGACGAACAAGCCGTCGAGTGGTTTGGCCCACGCCGGTGTTTGCATGCTGCCGCTGCGCACTTCGCGCACGCCGGCCTCGGTGCCGATCAAAAGATCGTCGACACCGCGCGCGTAAATTGCGCGCACGCGTGCGCCGGTGCCGCCCGGAGCCGGGCCTACGCGGGTGAGCGTGTCGCCACGATAGCGATAGAGACCGCCCATGCTGCCGATCCAGTAATCGTCATCAACCTGCGCGATCGCGTTGATCTGGTACGGATCGAGCACGGCCAGCGCAGGCGGGCGTTCCACTTTTCCATTCGTATAAATTGCGACACCGCTGCGGGTGCCGATCCACAGGCGTCCGCGGTGATCGTAGAACATGTCATAGGCGGATGGATTGGGCAGTTGCTTGCCGGAGACGAGCTCCTCGGCGCCGTGTTCGCCGAGCACGACGACATTCGAGTTGGTGCCGAGCACGATGCGATCATGCGGATCGCGCACGATGCTCCACACGAACGGATCAGCCAGCCCGTCGCGTTGCGAGATGCGCCGCGCCCAGCCGTTCCACAGGCGAAACAGGCTTTCGGTCTGGCTGCCGAGCCAGAGATTGCGCTCGCGGTCCTCGTAGATGGCCAGTACCCAGGAATCGCGCACGAACGCATCGGCACCGATGCGTTCGATGCTGCGATCCGGCCGTATCCGGAAAAAGGTCGGCGCTGTGCCGAGCCACAGATTGCCGTCGTGATCGCGGTACAGGCTTTCCACGCCGAGTCGATCCAGTTCCGGGTCGAGTCCCGCGTGCTCGATCTTGCCGTCGCG
>JANXVS010000171.1 GCA_025351555.1 Pseudomonadota bacterium
CCAAGGAATCGGCCGATATCATCCTGCTCGAAAAAAGCCTGATGGTGCTGGAGGAGGGCGTGCTCGAAGGCCGCAAAGTGTTCGGCAATATCCTGAAGTACATCAAGATGACGGCCAGTTCCAACTTCGGCAACATGTTCAGCATGATCGGCGCCAGCGCGCTGCTGCCGTTCTTGCCGATGTTGCCGGTGCAAATTCTGCTGAACAATCTGCTTTACGATTTCTCGCAGACGGCGGTTGCGTCTGATGAAGTGGATCCCGAATATCTGGCCAAGCCGCGGCAGTGGGATCTGAAAGCGATCACGCGGTTCATGCTCTACATCGGCCCGATCAGCTCGATCTTCGATTACGCCACATTCGCCGTGCTGTGGTTCGTGCTCGGTGCGAATGCGGTGGAGCACCAGAAACTGTTCCAGACCGGCTGGTTCGTCGAATCGCTGTTGTCGCAGACGCTGATTGTGCACATCATCCGCACCGGAAAAGTTCCCTTTGTGGAAAGCCGCGCGAGCCTGCCATTGACCCTGACCAGCATTATCATCTGCATGGTCGGCGCCACCTTGTCGTTCGCCGCGATCGGCGCCTGGCTCGGTTTCGTACCATTGCCCGGCCCGTATTGGGCGTTCCTCATCGTGATCCTGGTCAGTTACATGGCGCTGACCCAGGCCATGAAGGGTTGGATGATCCGGCGTTTCGGCTTGCTTTGAGAGGGGATTTCACGCGATCTTGAACAGCCCGCGCAGCGTTTGGATTACACTGCCGAGCTGCGGCTTTTGGCTGCTCAGCGAACGCGATGAAATCCACGCAGACTCAGACAAGAAACGAACAAGCGACGGCGTCGACTGCGCAGATGCAAGGTGCTGTCGCCACTGCGCTGGCGCAGTGGAAAGACGCGCCCGGTGCGTTATTGCCCATCCTGCATGCGATGCAGGATGCGTTGGGGTATATCCCACCAGAGGCCGTGCCGCTGATCGCTCACGGGCTCAATCTCAGCCGCGCCGAAGTGCATGGCGTCGTCAGTTTCTATCATTACTTCCGCACCCAGCCGGCCGGCAAGCACATTGTACACTTGTGTCGCGCCGAAGCCTGCCAGGCCATGGGCGCACGCGAGTTGGCGGCTTACGCTCAGCAATCGCTTGGGGTAAATTTCCATGAAACCTCGGCCGACGGCAGCGTCACGCTCGAGCCGGTGTATTGCCTGGGCAATTGCGCATGTGCTCCCTCGCTGCTGGTCAACGGCCAATTGCACGGACGCGTGGACGCGGTGGCCTTCGATGCCCTGATCGAAGCACTCGGCGAAGACGCATGAGCCTCACGGTCTATGTGCCGCGCGATGCCTCAGCATTGGCCGTCGGCGCGGAAGCAACCGCCAGCGCGATCGCCGCCGAGGCGCAACGCCGGGGAATCGATCTACGCATCGTGCGCAACGGTTCGCGCGGCATGTTCTGGCTGGAACCACTGGTCGAGGTCGTCACGCTGGCGGGGCGTGTCGCTTACGGGCCAGTTCGCGCCAGCGATGTGGCAGGTCTGTTCGATACCGGATTTCTCGACGGCAATGCGCATGCGCTGCGGCTCGGTGCAGTCGCGGAAATCGAGTATTTCAAGAAGCAGGATCGTCTGACATTCGCACGCGTCGGCATCACTGATCCAGTCGATGCTGATGATTACCGCGCACACGGCGGCTTGCGTGGTCTGCAACGGGCGATCGGCATGTCCCCCGGAGAGATCGTCAAACAGGTGACGGATTCTGGTCTGCGCGGTCGCGGCGGCGCTGCGTTTCCGGCGGGGATCAAATGGCAGACCGTACTCGACGCACAAAGTACACAAAAATACATTGTGTGCAATGCGGACGAGGGCGATTCTGGCACCTTCTCCGATCGCATGCTGATGGAAGGCGATCCATTCGTGCTGATCGAAGGCATGACCATCGCCGCGCTCGCGGTCGGCGCGGATCGTGGCTATATCTACCTGCGCTGCGAGTATCCGCACGCACACGCGGCGCTAAAGCAGGCGATAGCCACGGCGTATGCCGCCAGATGGCTGGGTGCGGACGTGCATGGCAGCGGCAAGCGCTTCGATCTGGAAGTCCGCCTCGGTGCCGGCGCCTACATCTGTGGCGAGGAGACCTCGCTGCTGGAAAGCCTGGAAGGCCGGCGCGGCCAGATCCGCTTCAAGCCACCGCTGCCGGCGATCAAGGGCCTGTTCGGGCAACCCACCGTAGTCAACAATGTGATCACGTTTGCCTCGGTGCCGATCGTGCTGGATCAAGGCGCGGCGTTTTACCGCGACTTTGGGCTTGGTCGCTCGCGTGGCACCCTGCCGCTGCAACTGGCCGGAAATCTGAAATATTGTGGATTAGTGGAAAAAGCGTTTGGTGTCACCTTGCGCGAATTGCTGTACGACTACGGCGGCGGTTCGCTTTCGGGCCGCCCATTGCGCACGGTACAAGTGGGTGGGCCGCTGGGAGCTTACCTGCCCGAATCGCAGTTCGACACGGTGCTCGACTACGAAGCTTTCGCCGCCATCGGCGCGGTGCTCGGCCACGGTGGCATCGTCGCGTTCGACGATACCGTGGATATGGCCAAGCAGGCCCGTTATGCCATGAAATTCTGCGCACTCGAATCCTGCGGCAAGTGCACACCCTGCCGCATCGGCTCTACCCGCGGCGTGGAGCTCATCGACCGCATCCGCTCGGGACAGGACGCACAGATCCCGTTGCTGCGCGACCTGTGCGACACCATGACGCTCGGTTCCATGTGCGCAATGGGCAGTATGACGCCGTACCCGGTGCTGTCCGCACTCAACCACTTTCCGGAGGACTTCCAA